>NZ_JBSHAP010000137.1:0-24592 GCF_053611565.1 Kitasatospora sp. NPDC054795 | reverse complement strand
GCACCAGTCCGCGCAGCAGGGCGGGGACGCCGCCGGCGCCGGCCTGGGCGCGGACGGCCGCGGTGTCGAGCCGCAGCGGGAGGACGACCGGCTCGTCGAGGGCGCCGGCCGTGTCGAACAGCGCCAGTCCCTGGGCCGGGTCGAAGGCGACGATCCCGCCCCGGGCGATCCGTCGCAGGTCGGCCTCGGTGAGCCCGCCGGTCATCCCGGTGCTGTTGGCCCACAGGCCCCAGGCGAGGGAGCGGCCGGGCAGCCCGTCGGCGCGGCGCCGGTGGGCCAGTGCGTCCAGGAAGGCGTTGGCGGCGGCGTAGTTGCCCTGGCCCATGCCGCCGAAGATGCCGGCGATGGACGAGAACAGGACGAACTCGGACAGGTCCAGGCCGGCGGTGAGTTCGTGCAGGTTGATCGCCGCGTCCACCTTGGGGCGCAGGACGAGGTCCAGTTGCTCGGGCGTCATGGTGGCGACGACGCCGTCGGCCAGGACGCCCGCCGCGTGCACCACCCCGGTCAGCGGGTGCGCGGGGGGCAGGGCGGCCAGCAGGGCCGCGAGGGCGTCGCGGTCGGCGGCGTCGCAGGCGGCGATCTCGGCGTGCGCGCCCAGCGCGGCGAGCTCGGCGAGGAGTTCGGCCGCGCCGTCGGCGGCGGGGCCGCTGCGGCTGGTCAGCAGCAGGTGCCGGACGCCGTGTTCGGCGGCCAGGTGGCGGGCGACGTGGGCGCCGATGGCGCCGGTGCCGCCGGTGATCAGGACGGTTCCGTCGCCGCCCCAGCCGGGTGTGCGCCCGGCGGCGGCCAGCGGTACGCGGGCCAGCCTGGCGACGTGGACGGCGCCGGCCCGGATCGCGAGCTGGGGTTCCCCGGAGGCGAGGGCTTCGGCGAGTACGGCCGGCGGGGTGTCGTGGGCGTCCAGGTCCAGCAGGACGAAGCGGTCGGGGTTCTCGGTCTGCGCCGAGCGGACCAGGCCCCAGAGCGCGGCCAGGGCCGGGTCCGGGACGTCGTCGCCGGTCACCGGGACCGCGCCCGCGGTGACCACGACCAGCTTGGAGCCGGTCAGGCGCTCGTCGGCCAGCCAGTCGCGCAGCAGGGCGAGGACCGTGCCGAGGCCGTCGTGGACCGCGTCGCGGAGGGTGCCGGGCGGGGCCGGGACGGGCGGGCAGGCGGCCAGGACCAGCCGGGGCGGCGGGGTGCCCGCGCCGAGCAGTGCGGACAGCGCGGCGAAGTCGGCGACCGTACGGCCGGGGAGCGGCGCGGCGCCGGAGGGCGGGGGCGTCCCGGTGCCGAGCACGGTCCAGGACTCCGGGCCGGAGACGGTGCCCGTCGCGGCGCGCTCCGGCAGGGCCTGCCACTCGGGGCGGAACAGTTCCTCGTGGTGTCCGGCGCGGGTGGCCTTGAAGCGGTCGGCCGAGACGGGTCGCAGGACGAGGGAGCGGGCCGAGACCACCGGCCGCCCGGTGGCGTCGGTCGCCCGTACGGCGACGGCGTCGCGGCCCGTGGGGGTCAGCCGCAGCCGGAGTTCGGTGGCGCCGGAGGCGTGCAGGCGCACCCCGTTCCAGGAGAACGGCAGCCAGCCCTGCGCGGGTCCCTCCAGTACGTCGAACACCAGCGCGTGCAGGGCGGCGTCGAGCAGGGCCGGGTGCAGGCCGAACGCGGCGGCGTCCGGCTGCTGCTCCTCCGGCAGGCTCGCGACGGCGTACACCTCGTCGCCGAGCCGCCAGGCCGCGCGCAGGCCCTGGAACGCGGGGCCGTAGGCGAATCCGCCGCCCGCGAACCGGTCGTACAGGCCTTCCGTGTCGAGGGGGACGGCTCCGGGCGGCGGCCAGGCCTCGGGGTCCGCCGGGTCCGCCGGCTCGGGGGCCGCGGCAGAGCCGAGCAGGCCGCTCGCGTGCCGGGTCCAGGGGGCGTCGGGGCCGTCGTCGGCGGCCCGGGCGTGGACGCTCAGCGGGCGGGTGCCGGAGGCGTCCGGGCTTCCGACGGTGAGCTGGAGTGTGACGGCTCCGCCCGCCGGGAGCACCAGCGGCGCCTCCAGGGTCAGTTCCTCGACCTGGTCGCAGCCGACCTGGTCGCCCGCGCGGACCGCGAGCTCCAGGAACGCGGTGGCGGGGAACAGCACGCCCTCGTAGACGCCGTGGTCGGCCAGCCAGGGGTGGCTGCGGACCGAGAACCTGCTGGTGAACAGGAAGCCGTCGGAGTCCGCGAGTTCCGTTCCGGCGCCGAGCAGTGGGTGGTCGACCGTCAGCAGTCCGGCCGCGGGCAGGCCGGCCGTGGCCGGGCCGGCCGGCAGCCAGTAGCTGCCGCGCTGGAAGGCGTAGGTCGGCAGGTCGACGGCGGAGCGGGACGGGCCGCCGTCGTGGACGGCGTTCCAGTCCACGGGGACGCCCGTGACGTGCAGCCGGGCCAGGGCGGCCGTCGCCGCGGGGGCTTCGGGCCGGTCCTTGCGCAGCAGGGGCACCAGCACGGGGCTGCCGGTGGCGCCGGTCAGGCAGTCCTGGCCCATGGCGGTGAGCGCGCCGTCGGGTCCGAGTTCGAGGAACGCGGTGACGCCGTCGCGCTCCAGGTGGCGAACGCCGTCCTGGAAGCGGACGGTGCCGCGCACGTGCTCCACCCAGTAGTCCGGTGAGCCGAGCTGCTCGGCGGTGGCCGGCTCGCCCGTCAGGTCGGAGATGACGGGGATGGCGGCCTCCCCCGGGACGATCCGGGCCGCGACCGCGCGGAACTCGGCGAGCATCGGCTCCATGAGGGGCGAGTGGAAGGCGTGGGAGACCCGCAGCCGTCGGGTCTTGCGGCCGCGTGCGGCGAGCACGGCGGCGATCTCGTCCACCACCGCCGCGTCGCCGGAGATCACGGTCGAGGCCGGGCCGTTGACCGCGGCGAGGCCGACGTCGCTCTCGCGGCCCGCGAGCAGCGGCAGCACCTCCTCCTCCCCGGCGGCCACGGCGACCATCGCGCCGCCCGCCGGGAGGGCCTGCATCAGCCGTCCCCGCGCGACCACCAGCGCCGCGGCGTCGGGCAGCGTGAACACCCCGGCGACGTGGGCGGCGGCCAGCTCGCCCACGGAGTGGCCGAGCAGCCGGTCGGGACGCACGCCCCAGTGCTCGACGAGGCGGAAGAGTGCGACGCCGAGGGCGAACAGGGCGGGCTGGGTGTATTCGGTGCGGTCCAGCAGGCCGTGGCCGGGGTCGCCGGGGGCCGCGTCGATCACCTCCCGCAGCGGGCGGTCGAGCAGCGGGTCGAGTTCCGCGCAGACCGCGTCGAAGGCGTCGGCGAAGACCGGGAACCGCGCGTACAGTCCGGCGCCCATGCCGGTGCGCTGACTGCCCTGGCCGGCGAACAGGAAGGCGGTCTTCGCGGCCGGGCCGGTGACACCGCTCACCAGGTCCGCCGACGGCTCGCCCGCGGCGAGGGCGGCGAGCCCCTGGAGCAGGGCCTGCCGGTCCGTGCCGGTGAGGGCGGCCCGGTACTCGAAGGCGCTGCGGTTCAGCGCCAGGGAGCGGCCCAGGTCCGCGACGGCGAGGGTCGGGGCCTGCTCCACGTGCCGGAGCAGCCGGGCGGCCTGCTCCCGCAGCGCGTCCGCGCCACGGGCGGAGAGCAGCCAGGGCAGGGCGGGCGTGTCGGGGGTGGTCGCCGGGGTCGGCGCGGGGGCGGCGGCCGGGGCCGGTTCGGTGGGCTGTTCGAGGATGGTGTGGGCGTTGGTGCCGCTGACTCCGAACGAGGACACCGCGGCCCGCCGGGGGCGGCCGGTCTCCGGCCACGGGGTGTCGTCGGTGAGCAGCCGGACCGCGCCGGCCGACCAGTCGACGTGGGGTGTCGGCGTGTCGACGTGCAGGGTGCGCGGCAGCGTCCCGTGCCGCATGGCCTGCACCATCTTGATGATGCCGGCGACTCCGGCGGCGGCCTGGCTGTGTCCGATGTTCGACTTCAGCGACCCCAGCCACAGCGGCTGCTGCGCGCCGCGTTCCCGGCCGTACGTGGCCAGGAGCGCCTGGGCCTCGATCGGGTCGCCGAGCCGGGTGCCGGTGCCGTGCGCCTCCACCGCGTCGACCTCGCCGGCGGCCAGTCCGGCGTCGGCGAGGGCCGCCCGGATGACGCGCTGCTGGGACGGTCCGTTGGGGGCGGTCAGGCCGTTGCTGGCGCCGTCCTGGTTGACGGCGGAGCCGCGTACCAGGGCGAGCACCGGGTGGCCGTTGCGCCGGGCGTCCGAGAGGCGTTCCAGGACGAGCAGTCCGGCGCCCTCGGCCCAGGAGGTGCCGTCGGCGGCGGCGGCGAACGGTTTGCAGCGGCCGTCCTCGGCGAGCACGCGTTGCCGGCTGAACTCCACGAACGCGCCCGGTGTCGACATCACGGTCACCCCGCCGGCGAGCGCCAGCGAGCATTCGCCGGCCCGCAGCGACCGGGCCGCGAGGTGGACCGCGACCAGCGACGAGGAGCAGGCCGTGTCGACGGTCACCGCGGGCCCTTCGAGGCCGAGGCTGTAGGAGATCCGCCCGGACGCCACGCTGCCCGCGCTGCCGATGCCGAGGTAGCCCTCGAACTCCTCGGAGGGTTCGGTGACGCGCGACCCGTAGTCGTGGTGGCTGCATCCGACGAAGACGCCGCTCGCGCTGCCCTTGAGCGACAGCGGGTCGATGCCGGCCCGCTCGAACGCCTCCCAGGAGAGTTCGAGCAGCAGCCGCTGCTGCGGGTCGATGGTCAGCGCCTCACGCGGCGAGATCCCGAAGAAGGCCGGGTCGAAGCGGTCGGCGTCGTGGAGGAAGCCGCCCTCCCGTGCGTAGGTGCTGCCGACCCGGTCCGGGTCCGGGTCGTAGAGGCCGTCCAGGTCCCAGCCGCGTCCGGTGGGGAAGCCGGTGATCGCGTCCTGTCCGCCCGCGACGAGCTCCCACAGCTCCTCGGGGGTGCTGACGCCGCCGGGGTAGCGGCAGCTCATGGCGACCACGGCGATCGCCTCGTCCTCGGGCACCGCGGCGGCCGCGGTCGGCTGCCCGGGGGCGTCGGACGTCTCGGTGGCGGGCGCCCCCGGCAGTTCGGTGCGCAGGTGTCCGGCCAGGACCGTGGCCGTGGGGTAGTCGAAGGCCAGGGTCACCGACAGGCGCAGGCCGGTGGCCGCGGCGAGCCGGTTGCGCAGTTCGACGGCGATCAGCGAGTCGAAGCCGATCTCCTTGAACGCCTGGTCCGGTGCCACCGCCTCGGGCCCGGGGTGGCCGAGCACGGCGGCGACCTCGCGGCGGACCAGGTCCAGCAGGGCCCGGTCCCGTTCCGCCGGGGGAAGTGCGGCCAGCCGCAGGGCCGGCGGCTCGGCGCCGTCGGCCGTGCCCCGGGGGCCGTCCGCGGCGGCGAGCACGTCCCGTACCTCGGGCAGGTCCCCGAGGGCGGCACTGGGCCGGAGCGCGGTGAACGCCCGGGTGAAGCGGTCCCAGGCGAAGTCGGCGACGAGGACCGCCGTGTCGTCGTGGTCGAGGGCCTGGCGCAGCGCGGTCGTGGCCGTGGCGGGATCCATGGCGGGCAGGCCGTCGCGGATCAGCCGTTCGGCGACCGCTCCGGAGGCGAGGCTGTCGCCGCCCCACAGGCCCCAGGCGACCGAGGTGCCGGGCAGTCCGAGGTCGCGGCGCTGCCGGGCCAGGGCGTCGAGGTAGGCGTTGGCGGCGGCGTAGCTGCCCTGGCCGGTGCCGCCGAGCGTGCCGGCGAGCGAGGAGAACAGCACGAAGGCGGTCAGGTCGAGTTCACGGGTGAGCGCGTCGAGGTTGCGTGCGCCGTCGAGCTTGGGGCGCAGGACGCCGGCCGCGCGTTCGGGGGTGATCGAGTCGATCACCCCGTCGTCGAGGACGCCCGCGGTGTGCAGGACGGCGCGCAGCGGGCGCTCGGCCGGAATGCCGGCGAGCAGTTCCGCCAGTGCGTCGCGGTCCGCGACGTCGCAGGCCACCGCGGTGGCGGCGGCGCCGAGTCCGCGCAGTTCGGCGAGCAGGGCGTCGGCCCCCGGGGCCTGTGCGCCGCGCCGGCTGGTGAGCAGCAGGTGCGCGGTGCCGGTGCGGGCGAGCCGGCGGGCGATCTGGGCGCCGAGGCCGCCGGTGCCGCCGGTGATCAGGACCGTGCCCTCGGGCGTCCAGTCGCGTACGGGCGCGGTGTCGCCGAGTGCGGCGTGGACGACCCTGCGGCCGTAGCGGCCGGTGGCGCGCACCGCCACCTGGTCCTCGCCGTCGGGGCCGGCCAGTGCTTCGGCGAGCCGGGTCGCGGCCCGGTCGTCGAGCTGTCGCGGCAGGTCGACCAGGCCGGCCCAGCGCTGCGGGTACTCGACACCGGCGACCCCGCCGAGGCCCCAGACCAGGGCCTGGAGGGTGCTGTCGATCCGGTCGGAGCGGCCGACCGACACCGCGCCCCGGGTGGCGCACCAGAGCGGGGCGTCGGTGCCGAGGTCGCCCAGGGCCTGGAGGAGTGCGACCGTCAGGGTGAGGCCGCGGGGAAGCGCCGAGCCGTCGCCGTGCGGTTCTTCGGCTAGGGCGAGCAGGGACAGGATTCCGGCGGGCGGCCCGTCGGGGTTGTCGTGGGCGTCGCGGAGCAGTGCGGCGAACCGGGTCCGGTCGGTCGCGTCGGGGCCCGCCTCGACCAGGACGGGTGTGGCGCCGTGTCCGCGCAGGGAGTCCACGGCGAACGCGACGGCCGGGTCCTCAGCGGCGCCGGCCGGGGCGACGACGAGCCAGCTGCCGGTGAGCCGGGGCCGCTCGGATGCCGGCAGGGGCTTCCAGGCGACCCGGTAGCGCCAGCTGTCGGCGGTCCGGTCGCCGGCCCGGCCGCGCGCCCACTCGGCGAGAGTGGGTGCCAGGGAGGCGAGGGAGGCCCTCAGTTCCCCGTCCTCGACCCGCAGGAGGGTGGCGAGGGCGTCCAGGTCCCCGTGGTCGACCGCCTCCCAGAAGCCGGAGTCGGCCGGGCCGGCGCCGAACGTGGCGTCGGTGCCGGTCAGGGCGTCGGCGGGCCGGCCGGGGGTGGTGTCCAGCCAGTAGCGCTGCTGCTGGAAGGCGTAGGTGGGCAGGGGCTGCTTGCGCGCGCCGGTTCCGGCGAACACCGTGCCCCAGTCCACCGGCAGTCCGCGGACGTGGAGTTCGGTGAGCGCGGCGAGGAAGCGGCCGGGGCCGCCCTCGGTGCGCCGCAGGGTGCCGACGACGGCTCCGTCGCCGGCTCCGGCCGCTTCGACGGCCTCCTGGAGCCAGACGGTCAGCGCGGGGTGGGTGCTGCACTCGACGAAGGTGTGGTGTCCGTCGGCGATGAGCGCGTCGACCGCCCGTCCGAACTCGACCGGCCGGCGCAGGTTCTCGTACCAGTACGCGGCGTCCAGGCCCAGGGTGTCCACGGGGCCGCCGCTGACCGTGGAGTAGAACGGGATGTCGGACGTCCGCGGCGCGGTGCCGCCGAGGAGGGTGAGCAGTTCCTCCCGGAGCTCCTCCACCTGGGGCGAGTGTCCGGCGAAGTCCACGCCGGGGACCGGCCAGGCCAGAACGCCCGCCTCGGAGTACTGCTCGCGCAGTCGTTCCAGTGCCGCCGGGTCGCCGGAGACCGTCACCGACGTCGGCCCGTTGACCGCGGCGACGTCGAGTGCCCCGTCGTGGGCGGACAGTGCTTCGCGGACGGCTTCGACCGGCTGCGGCACGAACAGCATGCCGCCGCGTCCGGTCAGGGCCAGCAGGGCCCGGCTGCGCAGGGCGACGATCCGGGCCGCGTCGTCCAGCGAGAGCGCGCCGGCCACGCAGGCGGCGGCGATCTCCCCCTGGGAGTGTCCGACCACGGCGTCCGGGACGATCCCGTGCGCCCGCCACAGCTCGGCCAGCGACACCATCACGGCGAACAGCACCGGCTGCACCACGTCCACCCGGTCCAGCGGGGGCGCGTCGGGCTCCTCCCGCAGGACCGCGAGCAGCGACCAGTCCAGGTGCGGGGCGAGGGCGCGTTCACAGGCCGCGATCCGGTCGGCGAAGGCCGGGGCACGGTCGAGCAGTTCCCGGGCCATGCCGGCCCACTGCGATCCCTGGCCGGGGAAAACGAAGACGGTCCGGGCCGATCGGGCGACGACGCCTTCGACCAGGCCGGGTGCGCGGTCTCCCGCGGCCAGCGCGGCCAGGCCGCCCAGCAGGGCCGCGCGGTCGTCACCGACGACGGCTGCGCGGTGCTCGAAGGCGGTCCTGGTGGTGGCCAGGGAGTGGCCGACATCGACGGACGACAGCTCCGGGTGCTCCGTCAGGTACGCGTGCAGCCGCTCCGCCTGGGCCTTCACCGCCTCGGCGGTCCGCCCGGACAGGACCCACGGGACGGCGGACGCCCCGGGTACGGGCGCGGGCGCGGGTGCGGGTGCGAGCTCGGGCTCGGCGGGCGGCTGCTCGATGACGACGTGGGCGTTGGTGCCGCTCAGGCCGAACGAGGACACGCCGGCCCGGCGCGGCCGTCCCGTCTCCGGCCAGGGGGCGGCCTCGGTCAGCAGGGAGACGGCGCCCGCCGTCCAGTCGACGTTCGGGGACGGCCGGTCGATGTGCAGGGTCCGCGGCAGCTCGCCGTGCCCCATCGCCAGCACCATCTTGATGATGCCGCCGACCCCGGCGGCGGCCTGGGTGTGCCCGATGTTCGACTTCAGCGACCCGAGCCGCACCGGCCGGTCGGCCGGCCGGTCCTGGCCGTAGGTGGCCAGCAGCGCGTCGGCCTCGATCGGGTCGCCCAGCCGGGTACCGGTGCCGTGCGCCTCGACGGCGTCCACGTCGGCGGCCGTCAGCCGGGCGTTCGCCAGCGCGTCGCGGATCACCCGCTGCTGGGCCAGGCCGCTGGGCGCGGTCAGCCCGTTGCTCGCGCCGTCCTGGTTGATCGCCGAGCCGCGCAGCACCGCGAGCACCGGGTGGCCGTTGCGGCGGGCGTCCGAGAGCCGTTCCAGGAGCAGCAGGCCCACGCCCTCGGCCATGCCGAAGCCGTCCGCGGAGGCGGCGAAGGACTTGCAGCGCCCGTCCTCGGCGAGCCCGCGCTGCCGGCTGAAGCCGGTGAACGACAGCGGGGTGCCCATCACCGTGGCGCCGCCCGCCAGGGCCAGCTCGCATTCGCCCGAGCGCAGCGACTGCGCGGCGAGGTGGACCGCCACCAGGGACGAGGAGCAGGCCGTGTCCACGGTCACGGCGGGCCCCTGGAGGCCGAGTTGGTAGGCGACCCGCCCGGACAGGACGCTGGTGGAGATGCCTGCGATGAACAGGCCCTCCAGTTCCTCGGGGACGTCGCGCAGGGTGCCGCCGTAGCCCTGGTAGGAGGCGCCGGCGAAGACGCCGGTCGGGGTGCCGTGCAGGGACGCCGGGTCGATGCCGGCGCGCTCGATCGCCTCCCAGGAGGTTTCGAGCAGCAGTCTCTGCTGCGGGTCCATGGCCAGGGCCTCGCGCGGCGAGATCCCGAAGAACCCGGGGTCGAACCGGTCCGCGTCCGTGACGAATCCGCCCGCGGCGGCGTAGCTCCGGCCGGGCCGGTCGGGGTCCGCGTCGTACAGCGCGTCGAGGTCCCAGCCCCGGTCGGACGGCAGGCCGGAGACGGCGTCGCGCCCGTCGGCGACCAGGCGCCACAGGTCCTCGGGGGTGCGGACGCCGCCGGGGTAGCGGCAGCTCATGGAGACGATCACGATGGGGTCGTCGTCAGCGGCGGGTGCCGCCGACGGGAGCGGCCGGACGGCGGCGGGCTCCTCGGCGGCGCCCAGCAGTCCGGTCTCCAGACGCCCGGCGAGCGCGGTCGCCGACGAGTAGTCGAAGACCACGGTGACCGGGAGCCGCAGGCCGGTGGCGGTGTTGAGCCGGTTGCGCATGTCCACGGCGGTCAGGGAGTCGAAGCCCAGGTCGCGGAAGGCGCGGCCGGCGGCGACCGCGTCCGGCGAGTCGTGGCCGAGGACGGCGGCCGCGTGGGTCCGGACCAGGTCGACCAGCACCCGGGTCCGCTCGGCCGCCGGGAGCGGCTCCAGCCGCTCGCGCAGCGCCGAGGGCGTCCCCCCGGTGCCGGCCTCACCGGTCTCCGGTTCGGCGGCCAGCGCGCTGCGCACCTCGGGGAGCTCCCCGATCAGCGGGCTGGGGCGCGCCGAGGTGAAGACCGTCGCGAAGCGGTCCCAGTCGATGTCGGCGACCACGACCACCGTCTCGTCGTGGTCCAGGACCTGCTGGAGCCCGGTGATCGCGACCGCGGGCGGCATGAAGAGCACGCCGTGGCCGCGCAGGGTGTCCTCCGCCAGTTCGGCCGCCATCCCGCCGGCCCCGTCCTCGGGGCTCCAGATGCCCCACACCACGGAGGTCGCGGCGAGGCCGCGGCTCCTGCGGTCCTCGGCGAGGCCGTCGAGGTAGGCGTTGGCGGCGGCGTAGGCGCCGTGGACGGCGCTGCCCCACACCCCGGAGATGGAGGAGAACAGCACGAACGCGTCGAGCGTGTCCCGGTCGAAGAGCAGGTCCAGGTTCCGGGCCCCGCCGACCTTGGCGTGCAGGGTGTCGGCGACCTCCTCCGCGTCGGTGTCGGGCAGCGGCACCAGCAGCCCGCCGCCCGCGGCGTGGAAGACGGTGCCGATCCGGTGGCCGTCCTGTTCGAGGCCGTCCTTCAGGGCGCGCAGGGCCTCCAGGTCGGCGACGTCGCACGAGGCCAGGGTGACCCGGGTGCCGAGGGCGGCCAGTTCCTCGGCGAGCTCCGGCGCACCCGGCGCGTCCGCGCCGCGCCGGCTGACCAGCACCAGGTGCCCGGCTCCCCGCCGGGCCAGCCAGCGCGCGATCTGCGCGCCGATCCCGCCGGTGCCACCGGTGATCAACACGGTGCCCCCGGGCCGCCAGCTGCGCCGCGGCGCGGTGTCGCCCAGGGCGGACCGGACCAGCCGCCGGCCGTGGCAGCCGGTGGCCCGTACGGCGACCTGGTCCTCGTCCCCGGCACCGCCGGCCAGCACCCGGCACAGCTGCGGGGCGGTGTCCGTGTCCAGGACCTCCGGGAGGTCGATCAGACCGCCCCAGCGCTGCGGGAACTCCAGCGCGGCGACCCGGCCCAGACCCCAGAGCAGGTTCTGCGCGGCGCTGACCGCGCTCCCGGTGTCCGTGCCCCCGACCGACACCGCACCCCGGGTCGCCCACCACAGGGGCGCGTCGATCCCGGCGTCTCCGAGGGCCTGCAGCAGGGCCAGGTTGAGCGCGGCGCCCAGCGGGACGGAGGGGTGCGCCGAGTGCGGGCGCTCGTCGAGGCCGAGCAGCGACAGCACTCCCGTCACCGGGCCGGGCAGCGCGTCGAGGGACGCGCGAACCCGGTCGGCCAGCACGGCACGGTCGGCCTCCGCCTCGGCGATCCGTATGTGGACCACCGAAGCCCCGGCCTGCTCCATGACCTGGACGGTCGTCTCCGACCGGCGCACCCCGTCCTCGGGCCGGCCGTCCGACGACAGCACGAGCCAGTTGCCGTCCAGGGCGACCGGGGGACCCTCGGGCAGGGCCCGCCAGGTCACGCGGTAGCGCCAGGAGTCGACCACCGAACGCTCGGTGCGCTCGGTGCGCCAGGTGGCGAGCGCGGGAAGCACCACGTTCAGCGGATCCTCGGGCGTCACCCCCAGGGTCGTGGTGAACCGGTCCAGGTCGCCTCCGCCAAGGGCCTCCCAGAAGTCGTCGCCGTCCGAGGACGTTCCGGACGGACCGCCCGCCGCGGGGCCGGTGTCCTCCAGCCAGTACGGGCGACGCTGGAAGGGGTAGGTGGGCAGGGAGATGCCGCCCGGACGGTGTCCGGCGAACACCCGGTCCCAGTCGGGCGACAGGCCGCCCGCGTGGGCCTCGCCCAGAGACGTCAGGAAGCGGTCGAGGCCGCCCTCGCCGCGCCGCAGCGTGCCCACGACCACGGCGGGGCCCTGCGCGGAGTCGGCGGTGTCGGCCGCGTCGGCGGTCTGCTGGACGCCGAAGGTGAGCACGGGGTGCGGGCTGGACTCGACGAAGAACCGGAAACCCTCCCCCAGCAACGCCGCCGTGGCCTGCCCGAACTCCACCGTCTCCCGCAGGTTGCGGTACCAGTACTCGGCGTCCAGGGACTTCGTGTCCAGCCAGCCGCCCGTCACCGTCGAAAGGAACGGCACCGTGCCGGGCAGGGGTGCGATGCCGTCCAGGTCGGCGAGCAGCTGCTCGCGGACCTCCTCCACGTGCGCGGAGTGCGACGCGTAATCGACCTCGATCAGCCGCGCCCGCACCCCCTCCCCCACGAGTTCTTCCACCAGCGCCGCCACCGCGTCCGCGTCACCCGACACCACCGTCGACGACGGACCGTTCACCGCCGCCACCGACAACCGGCCCGCGATCCGCTCCCGCACCGCCTCCACCGGCAGCGGCAGCGAGGCCATCCCGCCACGGCCCGCCAACGCACCCACCGCACGGGAACGCAACGCCACCACCCGCGCCCCGTCCTCCAGACTCAAACCGCCGGCCACACACGCCGCGGCGATCTCGCCCTGCGAGTGGCCCACCACCGCGTCCGGAACGACCCCGAACGAACGCCACACCTCCGCCAGCGACACCATCACCGCCCACAGCACCGGCTGCACCACATCCACCCGCGCCAACAGCGCCTCCGAACCCAGCGCCTCCCCCAACGACCAGTCCACGTAAGGCGCCAGAGCACGCCCGCACTCCGCCATCCGCCCCGCGAACACAGCCGATTCGGCCAACAGCTCCGCAGCCATCCCCACCCACTGCGAACCCTGACCCGGGAACACCAGCACCGAACCGCCCGAGGACACACCGTCACCCTGTACCAGCCCCGGCACCGAGCGGCCCTCCGCCAGCGCCTTCACGCCGTCGAGCAGCCGGTCCGGGTCGGTGCCCACCACCACGGCGCGCCGTTCGAAGGCGGTCCGCGTGAGGGCGAGGGCGCGGCCGGTGTCGGCGGCCCGCAGGGGTGCGGGGTCGGTGCTCAGGTGTGCCAGCAGCCGGGCCGCCTGGTCGCGCAGCGCCTCGTCGGTGCGCCCCGACAGCACCCAGGGCAGCGGGTACGCGTCGCCGCCGGCCGCGGTGTCGGCCACCGGTTCGGCTTCCTCCGCCGGGGCCTGTTCCAGAATCAGGTGGGCGTTGGTGCCGCTGACGCCGAAGGCGGACACGCCCGCCCGGCGCGGGCGTCCCGTGTCGTCCCAGGCGCGGGCCTCGGAGAGGACTTCCACGGCTCCCGACGACCAGTCCACCATGGGCGTCGGCCGGTCCGCGTGCAGGGTCCTGGGCAGTTCGCCGTGCTCGATCGCCAGCACCATCTTGATGACGCCGCCCACTCCGGCCGCCGCCGAGGTGTGGCCGATGTTCGACTTCAACGAGCCCAGCCACAAAGGCCGTTCGGCGGGCCGGTCCTGGCCGTAGGTGGCCAGCAGGGCCTGCGCCTCGATCGGGTCGCCGAGGGTGGTGCCGGTGCCGTGCGCCTCCACCACGTCCACCTCGGACGCCGACAGGCCCGCGTCCGCGAGCGCCGCCCGGATCACCCGCTGCTGCGACGGACCGCTCGGCGCCGTAAGGCCGTTGCTCGCACCGTCCTGGTTCGTGGCCGAACCCCGCACTACCGCCAGCACCGGATGCCCGTTGCGCCGCGCGTCCGACAAACGCTCCAGCACCAGGACGCCGGCGCCCTCGGCCCAGCCGGTTCCGTCCGCATCGGCCCCGAACGCCTTGCAGCGGCCGTCGGCCGACAGCGCGCGTTGGCGGCTGAACGCCACGAACGCGTCGGGCGTCGCCATCACCGACACCCCGCCGGCCAGGGCCAGCGTGCAGTCGCCGGCCCGCAGGGCCCGGATCGCCAGGTGCAGGGCGACCAGAGAGGAGGAGCAGGCCGTGTCCACGGTCACCGCGGGCCCTTCCAGACCCAGGGTGTAGGCGATCCGGCCGGAGACCACGCTGCTCGCGGTCCCGGTGTCCAGCAGGCCCTGGACATCGGGGAGGTGGCGCGAGCCCGCGCCGTAGCCGTTGCCGATCGCCCCGAGGAAGACACCCGTGCCGGTGCGCCGCAGCGTGCGGGGGTCGATCGCGGCCCGCTCGACCGCCTCCCAGGCGGTCTCCAGGGCCAGCCGCTGCTGCGGGTCCATGGCCAGGGCCTCGCGCGGCGAGATGCCGAAGAACTCCGCGTCGAACTCGGCGGCGTCGTGCAGGAAGCCGCCGTTGCGGGTGTAGGAGGTGCCGGGCCGCTCGGGGTCCGGGTCGTAGAGGCCCTCCAGGTCCCAGCCGCGGTTGACCGGCCAGGCGGAGATCGCGTCGGCGCCCCGGGAGACCAGGTCCCACAGCAGTTCGGGCGTGTCGGTGCCGCCGGGATAGCGGCAGGCCATGGAGACGATGGCGATCGGTTCGTGGCGGGCCTGCTCGGCCTCGCGCAGCTGCCTCCGGGCGTCACCGAGGTCCGCGGTGACGCGCCTGAGGTAGTCGAGCAGCTTCTTGTCGTCGGACATCAGTGCCAGCTCTCTTTCAGGCGTTGCCGAAGTCGTTGTCGATCAGGGCGAACAGCTCGTCCGCTGTCGCCGTTTCCATCGCCGTGGCGGTGACGTCCACCGGTTCCGGCGGTGGCGCCTCGCCGCCCGGTGCGCCGGCGCGCCGGCCCCAGCCGCGCAGCAGTTCGTTCAGTCGTTCGCCGACCCCGTCGGTGTCGGCCGCTCCGGGCGGGACGGCCGCGAGGAGCGCGGCCAGCCGGTCCAGCTCGGCCAGCAGCGGCGAGGGCGGTTCGGGCGCGGCGGACAGCTCCGCGTCCAGGTGGTCGGCGAGCGCGTCGGGCGTCGGGTGGTCGAAGACGACCGTCGGCGGGACGGCCAGCCCGGTGGCCTCGCACAGCGCGTTCCTGAACCGCACCGCGAGCATCGAGTCGAAGCCGATCTCGGAGAAGGCGCGTTCCGGGCGCACCGGACCGGTTCCGGAATGGCCGAGGACCGCGGCCGCGTGCCGGACGACCAGGTCGAGCACCGCTTGGCGCCGTGCCCGCCGGTCCAGCGGGGCCAGCCGGGCGGCCAGTCGTGCGGCGGGGGTGCCGTCCTCGTCGCCTGCGGTCTGCGGAGTGTCCTCGGCCGGCGCCGCGGTGGTGGCCGCGGCGGCCGTCCGGCCCGGTGTGGGCAGCCAGTACCGGTCGCGCTGGAAGGGGTACGTCGGCAGCAGGACGGGTGCCGGGCCGCCCGGCCCGGGGGCCCCCGTCCAGGGCGACCAGTCCACCGGGCCGCCGCCGGCCGCCCACGCCTCGGTCAGTGAGGCCAGCAGCCGGTCCCGGCCGCCGTCGCCGCGCCGCAGCGTGCCGACCGCCGACACCTCCCGCCCGGCCTCCGCGGCCACCGCCTCGATCCCGGCGAGCAGCACCGGATGCGGGCTGACCTCGACGAGCAGGGTGTGGCCCGCGTCGAGCAGGGCGCGGGTCGCTCCGACGAAGTCGACCGGCTCGCGCAGGTTGCGGTACCAGTAGGCGGCGTCGAGCGATTCTCCGGCGACGGGTTCGCCGGTCACCGTCGAGTAGAGCGGGACGGCCGAGGCGCGGGGGCGTATCCCGGTGAGGGCTTCGCGCAGTTCGTCCTCGATCTCGGCGACCTGTGCCGAGTGGGCCGCGTAGTCCACCGGGATCGCCCTGGCCCGTACACCTTCCCGGTCGCAGGCCGCGAGCAGGGCGGCCAGTTCCTCGGGCTCCCCGGCGACGACCACGGCGTCGGGGCCGTTCACCGCGGCCACGCACGCGCGTCCACCGGCGGGCATCAGGCTCGTGGTCCGCTCGGCGGAGGCGGCGACCGACACCATGCCGCCGCGGCCCGCCAGCCTCAGCAGCGCCCGGCTGCGCAGCGCCACCACGAGGGCCGCGTCGTCGAGCGACAGCGCTCCGGCGACGTGGGCGGCGGCGATCTCGCCCTGGCTGTGTCCGACGACCGCGTCCGGGGTGACCCCGCTGTCGCGCCAGTGCGCGGCCAGCGCGACCATCACGGCGAACAGCACCGGCTGGACGACGTCCACGCGGTCGAGCGTCGGCGCGCCGGGCGCACCGCGCAGCACCTCGGTCAGGGACCAGTCGGTGTGCGGGGCGAGCGCCCGTTCGCAGGCGGCGATGGCGGCGGCGAACGGCGCGGAGGCGTCGAGCGCCGCCGCGGCCATGCCGGCCCACTGCGAGCCCTGGCCGGGGAAGACGAAGACCGTACGGCCGCCGCGCGCCCGGTCCTGCACGGCGTCGGGTGCGGGTTCACCCGCCGCGAGGGCGTCCAGCCAGCCGAGCAGCGCAGCGCGGTCGCGGCCGGTGGCGGCCGCCCGGAAGGGCAGGGCGGGGCGGGTGGTGGCGAGCGCCCGGGCGGCCGCGGCGGCGCCCGCGTCGGGGCCGGCCCGCAGGTGCTCGCCCAGTCGGCGCGCCTGGCGGCGCAGGGCGGCGGGGGTCATGGCGGAGAGCAGCCACGGGACGGTGGTCCCGGTGTCCTCGGAGGGTTCGCCGTCCGTGCCTTCGGGCAGCAGGGCGTCGTCGGCGGCGGGTGCCTCCTCCAGAATGGCGTGGGCGTTGGTGCCGCTCATGCCGAACGCGGAGACGCCGGCCCGGCGCGGCCGATCCGCGTCCGGGGCGTCCCAGGGGCGGGCGTCCGCGAGCAGCCGGACCGCGCCGGCCGACCAGTCCACCCGGCTGGACGCCTCCTGTGCGTGCAGGGTGCCGGGGAGCACGCCGTTCCGGAGGGCGAGCACCGTCTTGATGACCCCGGCGACCCCGGCGGCGGCCTGGGTGTGGCCGATGTTGGACTTCAGCGACCCCAGCCACAGCGGGCGGTCGGCGGGCCGGTCCTGGCCGTAGGTGGCCAGCAGGGCCTGCGCCTCGATGGGGTCGCCGAGCACGGTGCCGGTGCCGTGCGCCTCGACCAGGTCGATCTCGGCGCCGGACAGTCCCGCCGCGGCCAGCGCGCTCCTGATCACCCGCTGCTGCGCGGGGCCGCTCGGGGCGGTGAGGCCGTTGCTGGCACCGTCCTGGTTCACCGCGGTGCCCCGCACGAGGGCGAGGACCGGATGTCCGAGGCGGCGCGCGTCGGAGAGGCGTTCCACGAGCAGGACGCCCACCCCTTCGCCCCAGCCCGTGCCGTTCGCCCCTTCGGCGAAGGAGCGGCAGCGGCCGTCGGGAGAGAGGCCCTGCTGACGGCTGAACTCGACGAAGACGTCCGGGCTCGCCATCACCGCGGCACCGCCGACCAGGGCGAACGAGCAGTCGCCGGCGCGCAGTGCCTGGCCGGCCAGGTGCAGTGCCACCAGCGAGGACGAGCAGGCCGTCTCCACGGTCACGGCGGGGCCGCCGAGTCCGAGGGTGTAGGCGACGCGGCCGGAGGCGACGCTGGTGACCGTGCCGCTGAGGAGGTGCCCCTCGATCTCGTCGGACGGGTTCTGCGGGCCGGTGCCGTAGCCCTGGGCGGCGACGCCGACGTAGACGCCGCCCTCGCTGCCGCGGACCGACGCGGGGTCGAGTCCGGCCCGCTCCAGTGCCTCCCAGCTGGTTTCGAGGAGCAGTCGCTGCTGCGGGTCCATGGCCAGGGCTTCGCGCGGGGAGATGCCGAAGAACTCCGCGTCGAACTCGGCCGCGCCGTCCAGGAATCCGCCGCCGGTGGTGTAGAAGGTGCCCGGGTGCAGGGGGTCCGGGTCGTAGAGGGTGTCCAGCGGCCAGCCGCGGTCGGCGGGCAGCGCGGCGACCGCGTCCACTCCGTCGGCCACCAGCTGCCACAGGTCCTCGGGCGAGCGGACGCCGCCCGGGAACCGGCAGGCCATCGAGACGATCGCCAGGGGTTCGTCGGCCGCCGCGGGCCCGGCCGCGCCGCCGGCGGCGGCTGCGGAGTCCGTCGCGGCCGGGCCGGTCGTGCCGTCGGCGTCCGGTTCGGTGCCGCTCAGCTCGGCGAAGAGGTGCGCGGCGAGGCCGGCTGCCGTCGGGTGGTCGAAGACGGTGGTGAACGCGAGCGGCAGAGCGGTGGCCGCGACCAGCCGGTTGCGGAGTTCGACGGCGGTGAGCGAGTCGAAGCCCAGCTCGCGGAACGGGCGGTCGGCCGTGAGGCCGGCGGCCGACTCGTGGCCCAGTACGGCGGCCGCTTCGCTCCGCACCAGTTCCGTCAGCAGTTTGCGGCCCTCGGGCTCGTTCAGTCGGTGCAGCCGGTGCAGCCACGACGGGTCGCCGCCCGTGCCGGATCCGGACCCGGCGGAGGTGTCCGCGTCCGCGGGGTCGCCGTCCGCCGCCCGGGGCTCCGGGGCGGCCGACAGGCCGCGCAGCAGCGCACTGTCCCTGACCGAGCCGAAGATGGGCGCGAAGCGGCTCCAGTCCAGCTCGGCGACGACCGGTTCGCCCTCGTCCAGGGCCAGCGCCAGGCCGAGCGCGGAGAGCGCCGCTGCCGGGGCCATCGGCACCAGCCCGTGGCGGCGCAGGCCGTCGCCGACCGCGCCCTCGGCCATGCCCGCGCCGGCCCAGGGGCCCCAGGCCACCGAGGTCGCCGTCAGGCCCCGGCCGCGCCTCGCCGCGGCGAGGCCGTCCAGGTAGGCGTTGGCTGCCGCGTAGGCGCCCTGGCCGCCGCTGCCCCAGGTGCCCGAGATCGAGGAGAACAGCACGAAGGCGTCCAGCGGGCGGTCTTCGAACAGGGCGTCGAGGTGGGCCGCGCCGCACGTCTTGGCCGCCGTCCGCCGGGCCAGTTCTTCGAGCGTGCAGTCCATCAGCGCGGTGTCCGAGGTGAGTCCGGCGGTGTGCACCACGGCCCGTACGGTGTCGCCCTCGTCGCGCAGCCGCTCCAGGACCCGCTCCAGCGCGGTGCGGTCGGCGACGTCGCAGGCCAGCAGGGTGCTCCGGGCGCCGAGCGCCGCCAGGGCGTCGACCAGCGCGTCGGCTCCGGGGGCCTCGGGGCCCCGCCGGCCGAGGAGGACGAGGTGTTCCGCGCCGCGCTCCGCGAGCCAGCGCGCCACCTGGGCGCCGAGGCCTCCGGTGCCGCCGGTGACGAGGACCGTGCCGCGCGGCGTCCACGGTGCGGGCGCGGGTGTCGCGGGCTCCGGCGCGGGGACGAGCCGACGGCCCAAAAGTGCGGGCGCGCGTACGGCCACCTGGTCCTCGCCGTCCCGTCCGGCCAGCACCGCGCACAGCCCGTCCAGCGCGGGCCCGTCCAGCAGGTCCGGCAGGTCGACCAGGCCGCCCCAGCGCAGCGGGTGCTCCAGTGCCGCCACCCGGCCCAGGCCCCACACCTGGGCCTGCTCGGGGCGGACCTCCTCCGTGCCGTCGGCTGCCACCGCGCCGCGGGTGGCGCACCACAGGGGTGCGTCGATGCCGCTGTCGCCCAGGGCCTGGAGCAGCAGCAGGGTCCCGGTCAGGCAGGCGTCGAGCATCGGCAGGCCCGGGCGGGGGTCCCGGGCCAGGGCCAGCAGCGACAGGACGCCCTCCAAGGAGCCGAACTCCGGTAGCAGCGAGGCCAGTTCGGCGCGTTCGGCGGCGGCCCCGACCCGGATCACGGCCACGTCGGCGCCGTGTCCGGCGAGCGCCTGTTCGCAGGCGAGTGCGGTGCCCTCGGCACCGGGTCCGTCCGGGGTGACGAGCAGCCAGCGGCCGGAGAGGCGGGGCTCCGCGGGCGCGGTGAGCGGCTCCCATGCGATGCGGTAGCGGCGGGGGCCGGCGGGGGCCTCGGTCTCCCGGCGGGAGCGCCGGGCGGCGGGGGCCGGGTCCGGCGCGGCCACCGGCCAGAAGCGCCTGCGCTGGAAGGCGTAGGTGGGCAGGTCGACCCGCCGCACGTCGGTGCCGCTCCAGCCCGCCGACCAGTCCACCGCCACGCCGCGCAGGTGCAGCGAGGCGAGTGCGGTGCGGACCGCGTCCGGCTCGCCGCGGCCGTCGCGCAGCAGCGGCACCGTCCCGGGACCGTCGGGGCCGCTGGGGGTGGGGGTGGCGTCGGGGAGGCAGGCGTGCAGCATGCCGGACAGCACGCCGCCCGGTCCGAGTTCGAGGTACGTCGTCGCGCCCTCGGCCCGCAGCCGGCGGGCCCCTTCCAGGAAGCGCACGGTGCCCCGGACGTGGCGCACCCAGTGTTCGGGGGAACGGAGTTCCGCGGCCGTGGCCGTGCGCCCGGTCAGGTTGGAGACGATCTCGATGCCGGGCGCGTGGTAGGTCAGCGACTCGGCCACGTCCCGGAACGCGTCGAGCATCCCGTCCATCCGGGCGGAGTGGAACGCGTGGCTCACGCTCAGCCGGCGGGTGCGCCGTCCGCGGGAGCGGAACGCCCCGGCCAGGCGCAGCACCGCGTCCGCGTCACCGGACAGGACCACGGAGGTGGGCCCGTTGACGGCGGCGATGTCCACCGCGTCCCGGCCCGGGTCGCGGTCCGCTTCCGTCTCCGGGCGGGAGTGCCCGGTGCGGCCGTCCAGCAGGGCCTGGTGCACTTCCTCCTCGGTGGCCTCCACCGCCACCATCGCTCCGCCCTCGGGCAGTTCGTCCATCAGCCGGCCCCGGGCCGTTACCAGCGCGCAGGCATCGGGCAGGTCCAGCACGCCCGCCGCGTGGGCGGCGGCGAGTTCGCCGATGGAGTGCCCCATCAGCAGGTCGGGCCGCACACCCCAGTGCTGCACGAGCCGGAACAGCGCCGTCTCCAGGGCGAACAACGCGGGCTGGGTGTACCGGGTGCGGTCGAGCAGCGCCGCACCGGGGGTTCCGGGCTCGGCGAACAGGATGTCGCGCAGGGGCAGGTCGAGGTGCGGGTCCAGGCCGGTCAGCACCTCGTCGAGGGCGTCGGCGAACACCGGGTCGTCGCGGTAGAGCTGCGCGCCGGCTCCGGCCCGCTGGCTGCCCTGTCCCGGGAAGAGGAAGGCGGTCCGGCCGGAGCGTACGGCGCCTCCGGTGAGCAGGTGGCCCGCTGCCGTGCCGCGCGCGAGTGCGGTGAGCGAGCGTCGGACGGATGCCCGGTCCCGTCCCAGGACGGCGGCCCGGTGTTCGAGCGGGGCCCGTCCTGTGGCGAGCGAGTAGGCGACGTCCGCCAGTTCGGCGTCCGGGTCGGCATCGAGCCGGCTCACCAGCCGGCCGGCCTGTGCCCGCAGGGCCTCCGGTGTGCCGGCCGAGAGCAGCAGCGGCACGGGCGGGGCGGCCCGGCGCGCGGTGGCCGTCGTGGCGGTGTCCGGGGCGGGCACGGCCGAGGTGTCGGTCCGCTCCGGGGCGGGCGCGACCGCGACGGCCGGTGCCTGCTCGATGATCGCGTGCACGTTGGTGCCGCTGATGCCGAACGACGACACGCCTGCCCGGCGCGGGTTCCCGGTCTCCGGCCACGGGGTGTGCGCGGTGAGCAGGCGGACGGCACCGTCGGACCAGTCGACGTGCGGGTTCGGCGTCCCGGCGTGCAGGGTTCCCGGCAGTTCGCCGTGGCGGATGGCCAGCACCATCTTCATCACCCCGGCCACCCCGGCCGCCGCCTGGGTGTGCCCGATGTTCGACTTCACGGAGCCGAGCCACAGCGGCCGGTCCGCCGGGCGCGCCGGCCCGTGGACGGCCTGGAGCGCCTGCGCTTCGATGGGGTCGCCGAGCCTCGTGCCGGTGCCGTGGGCCTCGATCGCGTCGATCTGGTCGGCGCGCAGCGCGGCGTCGGCCAGCGCGGCGCGGATGACCTGCTGCTGGGACGGGCCGTTGGGGGCGGTGAGCCCGTTGCTGGCGCCGTCCTGGTTCACGGCGGTGCCGCTGATCAGCGCGAGTACGGGGTGGCCGTGGCGCAGGGCGTCGCTGTGGCGCTCCAGCAGCAGCACTCCGGCGCCCTCGCCCCACCCCGTGCCGTCCGCGTCCGCCGAGAACGCCTTGCACCGTCCGTCGGCGGCGAGCCCGCGCTGACGGCTGAACTCCACGAAGAGCCGCGGGGTGCTCATCACCGTCACCCCGCCCGCGAGGGCCTGCTCGCAGTCGCCGCGCCGCAGTGCCTGCACGGCCAGGTGGAGCGCCACCAGCGACGAGGAGCACGCGGTGTCGACGGTGAGCGAGGGTCCCTGGAGGCCGAGGACGTAGGACAGCCGCCCGGACAGCACGCTGGCCGTGTTCCCGGTCAGCAGATGGCCCTCGGACACGCCCTCGGCGCCCTGCAGCAGCGCGGAGTAGTCCTGGCCGTTGGTACCGATGTAGACGCCGACCTGCCGGTCCTTCAGCGCGGTCGGGTCCTGCCCGGAGCCCTCGACCGCCTCCCAGGCGGTCTCCAGGAGCAGCCGCTGTTGCGGGTCCATGGCCAGGGCCTCGCGCGGCGAGATGCCGAAGAACTCCGCGTCGAACTCGGGGGCGTCGTGCAGGAAGCCGCCCTGCATGCTGTACGTGGTGCCGGCGTGGTCGGGGTCGGGGTCGTACAGCCCCTCGGTGTCCCAGCCCCGGTTCGACGGCCAGTCGCCGACGGCGTCGGTGCCCTTCGAGAGCAGGTGCCAGAAGTCCTCGGGCCCTGCGACCCCGCCGGGGAAGCGGCAGCCCATGCCGACGATCGCGATCGGCTCGTTGCCGCCGGGTGCCGCCGCCCGGCTCGCCCCGGCATCGACGGAGCCGGCGGGCCCGGCGGTGCCGCTCGCGGCGTCCGGCAGGTCCAGGTCCGCGAGCAGCCGGTCGGCCAGTGCCGACGGTGTGGGATGGTCGAACAGGACGGTGGCGGGCAGGGCCAGTCCGGTGACGGCGGCGAGCCGGTTGCGCAGCTCCACCGCCGTCAGCGAGTCGAAGCCGAGCGCGGAGAACGCCTTTCCGGGCTGGACCGTGTCGACGTCGGGGTGGCGCAGGACCGTCGCCGCGTGGGTGCGTACCAGTTCGGCGAGGGTCCTGACCCGGTCCTCGTGGCGCGGCAGTACGGCGATCCGCTGCCGCAGGGCGTCGGCGGAGTCGCCGCCTTCCCGGGCCGCCGACGGTGCGGTGGCATCCGGGACGGGCCTCTCGGCAGCCGGGTCCGGTATCCCGTGGAGGAGGGCCGCGGTCCACCGGCCCCTGCCCGTGGTGAAGCGCCTCCAGTCGACATCGGCGACCACGACCAGCTCATCGTCCTCCGCGAGTGCCCGGCCGATCGCGGTGACGGCCGTTTCGGGCTCCATCACCGGCATGCCGAAGTCCCGCAGCCGTGCGGCGACCTCGTCCGCCAGCATGCCCGGCCCGGCCCAGGCGCCCCAGGCCACGGACGTGCCGGGCAGCCCGGCGGCCCGGCGGGCGGCGACGAGTGCGTCGACGGCCGCGTTGGCCGCCGCGTAGTTGCCCTGCCCGGCGTTGCCCACGACGCCCATCACGGACGAGAACACCACGAAGGCCGACAGGTCGAGACCCGCGGTGGCCTCGTGCAGGTTCCGGGCGGCGGTCAGCTTGGCGCGCAGCACCACGGCGAGCCGCGCGGGGTCCAGCGCGTCGAGCACACCGTCGTCGAGGACGCCTGCCGCGTGGATGACGGCGGACAGCGGGTATCGCGCCGGGATGTCGGCGATCAGCGCCGCCAGTGCGGCCGGGTCTGCGACGTCGCAGGCAGCGAAGGCCACTTCGGCGCCCAGCGCCGTCAGTTCCGTCCGCAGCGCGTCCGTACCGGGTGCGTCGGCACCGCGGCGGCTGACCAGCAGCAGCCGCTCCGCGCCCTGGCCCGCGAGCCAGCGCGCCGTGTGCGAGCCGACGCCACCGGTGCCACCGGTGACGAGGACCGTGCCCTGCCATCGCAGCCGCTTCCGCACGGCCGCGCCACCCTGACGGGCTTTCGGCGGCACGGACGACGCGGGCCGGAGACGGCGTCCGTGGACCCCGGTGGAGCGCACCGCCACCTGTTCCTCGTCGGCCGCGGTTCCCGCGAGCACCGCGCACAAGCGGCGGGCGGCCCGTACGTCCAGCACCTCGGGCAGGTCGATCAGACCGCCGCGGCGATGCGGGTGCTCCAGTGCCAGCGTCCGGCCCAGGGCGGCGGACGCGGCCTGACCGACGTGTCCGGGCCGCTCCGCGCCGCCCAGGACCGCCGTTCCCTTCGTCAGCGTCCAGAGCCGGGCGTGGATGCCCGCGTCCTCCAGCGCCTGGGCCAGCGCGAGGGTCAGCGCCGGACCACCGGGCAGGTCGGGGTGGTCGGGATGGGGGCGCTCCTCCCAGGACAGCAGGGACAGCACGCCGGCGATCGGCTGCTCCCCGGCGGTCCTCGTGAGCAGGGCGGCCAGTTGTTCGCGGGTCGCGCCCGGATCGTCGACGACGCACGGGAGGATGTCGGCTCCGGCCTCGCCGAGGGTGTCCAGGACGGCCGCCGCGTCATCGCCCTCGGGACGCAGGGCGAGCCAGCGACCGGAGAGGCCGTCCGCCGGCGCGACCGACAGGGGCACCCAGGCAACGTGGTAACGCCAGGATTCCGCCCTCCGTTCACGGTTCCTGACGGAGCGCCAGGTCGCCAGTGCGGGCAGGACTTCGTCCAGGGCTTCCCGGCCGACCCCGAGGGTCTCGGCGAGCTGGGCGGGGTCCTGCAGTTCCGGGTCGCCCCAGCGGTCCTCGGCGGGGGCGGCCGGGACGGCGGCGGGGGCCGTCAGCCAGTAGCGGGTGCGCTGGAAGGCGTACGTCGGCAGCTCGACCCGCCGCGCCCCCGGGAACGCACCCGACCAGTCCACCCCCAGCCCGCACTCCCAGGCACGGCCGACCGCACGCAACACCTGCGCCGGGCCGCCCTCCCCACGACGCAAGGTCCCCAGCACCA
>NZ_JBSHAP010000136.1:0-24718 GCF_053611565.1 Kitasatospora sp. NPDC054795 | reverse complement strand
GGGCCGCCCCCCCCCCGGGGGCGGCGGGCCCCGCCCCGGGGGGGGGGCGGGGTCCACCCCCCGGGCCCCCGGCCCCCCGCCGCTCGAACACCGCCCCGCCCGGACACCGTCCCGCCCGGACACCGTCCAGCTCGAACCCCTCGCTCAGGCCGCCCTGGCCCCGACCGCCGGGCGCTCCGCCGCCACCCCGGCCGGCGGCTCGGCGGCCTCGCCCTCGCCGGCACCCGAACCCGCCCCCGCATCCGCATCCTGGGCCGCGTCCCCGTCCAGGGCCGCGCCGCCGACCACCCGCAGCCGCCACACCAGCAGCAGCACCAGCACCAGCACCCCGCCGGCCGACAGGAAGACCACGTCCACGGCGTCGGTGAAGCTGCGCACCGCGTGCTCGCGCGCGGCCCCGGTGAGCGTCCGGACGGCGCCCAGCGGTCGGCCCTGCTCGCCGTCCGCGAAGACCCTGGTCAGCACGGTGCCGAACACCGCCGCCCCCAGCGCGTTGCCGAGGTTCTGGAAGAACCGGATGCCGGTGGTCGCCACGCCCAGCTGGTGCACCGGCGCGGCCTGCTGCACCACCACGATCAGCTGGCCGATCAGCTGACCCAACCCGCAGCCCAGCAGGGCGAGTTCGGCCATCACCGCGGGCAGCGCGGTGGTCGGCCCGCTCAGGCCGAGCAGCAGCAGGGCGAGCGCCGCACAGCCCGCGCCGGCCAGCAGGAAGGTCCCCAGCGAGTGGCCCCGGGCGAGCAGCCGGCCGACGGCCAGGCCGGAGACCGTCATCCCGGCCGCCATCGGGATCAGGTACAGGCTGGCGGTGGTCGGGGCGACGCCCCGGGCGAGCTGGAGGTAGAGCATCACCTGGACGATCGCGCCGATCATGCCCATTCCGACCAGGCCCTGGATCGCGAAGCCCAGCCGCACCACCGGGATCCGGAACAGCGACAGCGGCAGCACCGGCGCGGCGGCGACGGCCTGGCGCCACAGGAAGAGGCCGAACGCGGCGAGCGTGCCGAAGGCCAGCCCGAGGATCACCGGGGATGTCCAGGCGTAGTCCTTGCCGCCCCACTCGGTGACCAGCAGCAGCCCGACCGCGAACGCCGCGGCCAGGGCGGAGCCGAGGAAGTCCAGGCCGCCGCGGCCGGTCGCCCTCGGCAGCCTGATCACCAGGGCGACACCGACCAGCACCACCAGGCAGAGCGGCAGATTGACGTAGAAGATCCAGCGCCAGCTGACGTGGTCGGCGAGCAGCCCCCCGACCAGCGGGCCGACCGACATGCCCAGTCCCGCGACGATCCCGCCCATGGCGCCGCCCTTGGCGTTGGCGCGCCCGTCCGGCTCCTTGAACTGGGCGATGACGACCATCGTGACGCTCATCAGCCCGCCGCCGCCGATGCCCTGGACGGCCCGGAAGGCGATCAGCTGGCCCATCGACTGCGCCGCTCCGCACAGCGCCGAACCGAGCGTGAAGGTGGCGACCGCCCCGAGGAGCACGCGCTTGGCGCCGTAGGAGTCGCACAGCTTGCCGTAGAGCGGCAGCAGCGCGGTGGCGGCGAGGGCGAACGCGCTGATCAGCCAGGGCAACCGGTCGACGCCGTGGACCGGGTCGAGGTCGCGGACGATCGGCACGGTGGCCGCCGAGACGATGTTCATGTCGAGCACGGCCAGCACGATCGTGACCAGGCAGAGCAGCATGCCCGCCTTGCGTCGGCCGGGTGTCATCGGCGCGGTGGCGTCGGGCGGTGCGGGTACGGCGGTGGCCATGGTCAAGTCCCCCCAGGGTCGGTCGAGTTCGCGTCGGGGCCGGGACGGCCGGCGGCGCGTCCTCACCATGGCAGCATTTTTGTACCCGGTCAATTCTTCATCCCGACCAATCTTTCAGCCCGGGCAATCTTTCATCCCGGCCAATCTTTCGGACCGGTCAATCTTTCGGACCGGTCAACATTTGAGCCTGGTACAGTCCCCGGCATGGCGATGCGACCCGCACAGGACCCCGGCTCCGACGTCGACCTGGACGCGCTCCCGCTGCGCGAGCGCAAGAAGCTCCAGACCGGCATGCGGATCTTCCGCACGGCCATCGCGCTGTTCACCGAGCGCGGCTTCGACCAGGTCTCGGTCGCGGAGATCGCCGCCGCCGCCGAGGTCTCCAAGATGACCGTCTTCAACTACTTCCCCACCAAGGAAGAGCTGGTCATGCGCCCGATGGAGCAGCACCTCGACGAGCCCGCCCGGGCGGTGCGCGACCGCGCCCCGGGCAGCTCCGCGGCGACTGCGCTGCGCGAACAGTTCCTCGCCGCGCTGGAACGCTTCGACCCGGCCTCCGGGCTGAACGACGACCGGATCGTGCTCGACGTGGTCCGGCTGATCCACCGCACCCCGGCACTGACCGCCCGGGCCACCCACGGCTTCGACCTGCTGGCGCACGCCGCGCTCTCCGCCGAACTGATCGCCCAGGACCCGGCCCACGACGAGCTCACCGCCCGGGTCGCCACCGCGCAGGCGCTGGCCGTCCGGGTCGCGCTGATCGCCGCCAACCACCGGCGGATGCTCGCCGGCGAGCGGGCCGCCGACGCCCTGCCCACCGCACTGGAGGAGGCCCGCCGCGCCTTCGCCCTGCTCGAAAACGGCCTCGGCGACTACTGCACCCGCGCCGCCTGAGAGAGTTGGCGCACCACGACCGACCGGAGGTGCGCATGGACCAGCCGCTGCTCACGCGGGACCGCTCCGCCCTGCCCGCGCAGGCCGAGGGCCTCAACGCGTACGTCGGCGAGGACGGCGTCGCCGTCCTGGAGTTCGCCCGCCCGCACCGCCGCAACGCGGTGACCCTGGCGATCTGGCAGGCGCTGCCCAAGGTGCTGGAGCAGCTGGCCGGCCACGAGGGCGTGCGCGTCCTGCTGCTCACCGGCGCCGGCAACACCTTCAGCGCGGGCGCGGACATCGCCGAACTCTCCGAGGTGTACGGCGATCCGGACCGCGCGGAGGCCTACCACGCGACCAACGTCGCCGCCGAGGAGGCGCTGGCGGCCTTCCCGCACCCGACCCTCGCCGTGGTGCACGGTGCCTGCGTCGGCGGCGGCTGCCAGCTCGCCGTCGCCTGCGACCTGCGGTTCGTCGCCGAGGACGCCCGGCTCGGGATCACCCCGGCCAAGCTCGGCGTGGTCTACTCGGCGGTGCCGACCGTACGACTGTCCCGGCTGATCGGCCCGGCCCGGGCCAAGTACCTGCTGTTCTCCGGCGAGTTGGTGGCCGGCCGGGACGCCCTGCCGCTGGGCCTCGCCGAGCGCGTCCTGCCGGATGCCGAGCTGGACGCCGCCGCACTGGACTTCGCCCGGGTGCTGACCCTCCGCTCGACCCAGACCATCGGCGCGGCCAAGGCCGTCCTGGACGCCCCGCCCGAGCGGGCGGACGAGGTCCTGGCCCCCTGGCTGCTCCGCGCCCGGGAGGGCTCGGACATCCGCGAGGGCCTGACGGCCTTCCTGGAGGGCCGCCCCGCCCGGTTCTGAGCCGGTCCCGCCACCGGGCCGGTCCGGCGGAGCCGGTCCGGCGAACGGGTCCGCACCCCCACCCGTACGATCGTCCGACCGGAACCCGTCCGCCCCGTCCGCCCCTTCACGCCCCGGAGCACCCACCCCGATGACGACCGAGGCCGAGGCCGCGCCCGCCGCCCCCACCAGCCGGACGATCTGGGCCCGCCGGATCACCGACGGCCTGGAGCCGAAGAACGTGATCGTCGCGCTGCTCCCGGTGCTGGGCGGCCTCCGCTACGGCCTGCCGGGCATCGGCTGGGCGCTGTTCGCCATCCTGTTCGCCGCCGTCGTCCCGACCCTGATCATCCGACACGGCATGCGCAAGGGCACCGTGGCGGACCGCCACGTCGGCCACCGGCAGCGCCGGCTGACCGTCTTCCCGCTCATCATGGGCTCGGTGCTGCTCAGCTTCGCGGTGATGATCGGACTGGACGCCCCGGCCGACCTGACCGCGCTGGTCCTGGCGATGTTCGCCTCGCTGGTCCCGATCCTGGTGATCACCGCCTGGTGGAAGGTCTCCGTCCACACCGCCGTGGCCACCGGCGCGGTGGTCTGCCTCGCCATCGCACTGGGCCCGCTCTGGCTGCTGCTCGCTCCACTGGTTCCGGCGATCGGCTGGTCCCGGGTGGTGCTGCGGGACCACACCACCGCGCAGACGGTCGTCGGCGCGGTGGTGGGCGCGCTCACCGCCGGGCTCACCTTCTGGCTGGCCCGCTGAGTCAGCGGATCGGCACCCCCGAGATCGCCCGGGCGATCACCAGCCGCTGGATCTCGCTGGTCCCCTCGAAGATCGAGTAGATCGCGCTGTCCCGGTGCATCCGCTCCACCGGGTACTCCCGGGTGAAGCCGTTGCCGCCGAGGATCTGCATCGCCTGCGCGGTCACGTACTTGGCGGTCTCACCGGCGTACAGCTTGGACATCGAGCCCTCGGCCGCCGTGAAGGGCTGGTTGTCGGCCGCCATCCAGGAGGCCCGCCACACCAGCAGCCGGGCCGCGTCGATCCGGGTCCTCATGTCGGCGAGCTGGAAGGCCACGCCCTGGTTGTCGATGATCGGCCGGCCGAACTGCTCGCGCGTCCTCGCGTAGTCCAGCGCCACCTCGTACGCGGCCCGGGCGATGCCGATCGCCTGCGCGCCGACGGCCGGGCGGGAGGCCTCGAAGGTGGCCATCGCCGCGTTGCCCCTGCCCCCCGGGCGCTTGACGCCCTCGCGGGCCCGGGCCAGGCGCTCGTCCAGCTTCTCCTTGCCGCCGAGCAGGCAGCTGCCGGGCACCCGGACGCCGTCCAGCACGACCTCGGCGGTGTGCGAGGCGCGGATGCCGTGCTTCTTGAACTTCTGGCCCTGGCACAGTCCGGGGGTGCCGGGCGGGACGACGAAGGACGCCTGGCCCTTCGCGCCGAGCGCCGGGTCGACGGTGGCGACCACCACGTGGACCGCGGCTATCCCGCCGTTGGTGGCCCAGGTCTTGGTGCCGTTCAGCACCCACTCGTCCGCGGCCTCGTCGTACACCGCCCGGGTGCGCAGCGCCGAGACGTCGGAGCCGGCGTCCGGCTCGGAGGAGCAGAAGGCCGCCACCTTGACGTCCTCCGGCGTGCCGAACATCTGCGGGGTCCAGGTGCCGATCTGCTCGTCGGTGCCGTTGGCCAGCACCGCGACGGCGGCCAGGGTGGTGCCGACGATGGACAGCCCGATGCCGGCGTCGCCCCAGAACAGTTCCTCCATGGCGATCGGGATGCCGACGCCGGAGGGGTCGAAGTACTGCTGGGCGTAGAAGTCCAGCGAGTAGATGCCCAGCTTGGCGGCCTCCTGGATGACCGGCCAGGGGGTCTCCTCGCGCTCGTCCCACTCGGCCGCGGCCGGGCGCATCACGTCGGCGGCGAAGCCGTGCAGCCAGTCGCGTACGGCGAGCTGGTCCGCGCCCGGGTCCAGCGAGAACGTGCTGCTCATGGTGCGTGCCTCCGAAGACGTGTGCGGCCGACCGGGGTGTTACCTCGGGTAACATCGTGGGAGTCTGCTACTGATTGGTAACCGGTGTCAACGCCCAGGCAGACCCCGCCGAACCCGATCCCGAGGAGCAGCGCATGTCCCGAGAGCCCCGCCGCGAGCAGCTGCTCAACGCCGCCGACCGGGTCATCCAGCGCGAGGGGCCGGGCGCCAGCATGAACGCCATCGCCGCCGAGGCCGGGATCACCAAACCGATCCTCTACCGCCACTTCGGCGACCGGAACGGCCTGATCAGAGCCCTGACCGAACGTCACACCGGCGGGCTGCTGGCCGCCGTCCGGGCCGCCCTCGCCGAGCCGCTGGAACGCCGCGACCGGGTCGAACACGTCCTGGACACCTACCTCGCCGGCATCGAGGCCCGCCCCCAGGTCTACCGGCTGCTCACCCACCCCGAGCCCGGCGACCCCAGCAGCGCGGGCAACGCGCTCGCCCCCGCGCTCAAGCAGATCGCCGAGGAGATCACCCGGGCCGTGCGGAGCCAGGTTGACCTCGGCGCCGACCGCGACCTGCTCGCCGAGGCCTGGGGCCGCGGCATCACCGGCATGGTGCTGGCCGCCGGGGACTGGTGGCTGGAGACCAGGCCCTGCTCCCGCACCCGGATGGTGCAGGCGCTGGCCGACCTGCTCTGGGGCCGGCTCGCCGCCGCCGCGGACCTGCCGACCGCCGTCCCGCCGACCGCGCCCGAGCCGACCGCCGACTGACGCCAGGTCACCCGGTCACCCGGTCGCCCGACAGCGTCCGCCGACCGAACTCTTGTGCCGCGCACGACAGTCCGGGCATCATCGGGCCCCACCCCCACCCCTGCCGTGCGAGGTCCCCGATGCGCCTGCGCCGCACCGCCGTCGCCCTGCTGCTCGCCGCCACCGCCGTCCTCACCGCCGTCCCGGCCTCGGCCCACGGCGGGCAGGCGGGCCGTTCCCCCGCCCCGGGCCGCTTCCCCACCGGCACGGTCACCGCCGCCGACGGCCGCACCGCCCTCACCGACGCCCAGGGCCGCCGCCTGCGGCTGCGCGGCTTCAACCTCGACAAGTACGCCGAGGCCACCCCCGCCGACCTCGACTCCGTCGCCGCCCAGGGCTTCACCCTGGTCCGGCTGCCGGTCTCCTGGACGAGGCTGGAGCCCGAGCGCGGCCGCCTCGACCCCGCCGAACTGCACCGCGTGCAGCGGCTCCTCGACCGGGCCGACCGGCTGGGCCTGCTGGTCCTGATCGACTTCCACCAGGACGTCTACGGGCCGAAGTTCGGCGGCGGCACCAACGGCGTGCCCGTCTGGGCCACCCGGGACGACGACCTGCCGTTCACTCCGGACCCGGACGACTGGTTCGCCGGCTACTTCCAGCCCGCCGTCCAGGCCGCCTTCCGGCACCTCTACGACGACCCCGACCTGCGCGCCTGGCAGGCCGACTTCTACACCCGGCTCGCCCGCGAACTGCGCGGCCACAGCTCACTGCTGGGCTACGACCTGTTCAACGAGCCGTTCGGCCCGGTGGACGGCGACCCGAGCGACCCGGCCGTGCTGGCCGCCGCCTCCGCCGCCCTGGAGCAGGGCCGGCTCGCCGACATGTACCGCCGCCTGATCACGGCCGTGCGCCGGGTCGACTCCCGCTCCTGGCTGTTCGTCGAGCCGACCGTGCTGGTCGGCCAGGGCGTGCCCACCCAACTGCCCGGCTTCGCCGACCCGCGCCCCGGCGCACCCCGGCTCGGCTACGCGCCGCACTTCTACGACACCGCGGTCGAGGGCGGCGCCGACTGGGACCCGGCCGGCGGCTTCGTGGAGCAGTACATTGCCGCGATCACCGGCTACCCGGCCGCCCACCGCCTGCCCGTCCTGGTCGGCGAGTGGGGCCCGCCGAACTCCCGCACCCCGGGCAACGCCGAGCTGGTCCGCCGTCAGGTCGCCGCGATGGACGGCTTCGCCGACGCCTGGACGATGTGGTACTGGTGCCGGGGCAACGGCGGCTACTGCGCGCTCGACCCGGCCGGACGCCCCGCCCCCGGCGACGAACCCGCCTTCGGCCCGTACCCGGTGGCCGTCGCGGGCACCGAGGTCCGGACGGCCGCCACCACCGTGGGCTGGCGCTCGGACGGCACCGGGCGCGGCAGCGAGATCCTGCTGCCCCCGGCCGCGTTCCCGCACGGGGCCGGTGTCACCGTCGCCCCCGCCGGCGCCCGGGTCGAGGTCGAACAGCCGACCGGGGGGCGGGCGGGAACCGTACGCGTCCGGCTCCCGCACGCCCCCCGGGGCACAACCGTGACGGTCACGCTCACCGCTCGATGAGCGGGCCGAGCGGGCCGAGCAGCGTGAACGTACCGAGCGGGACGGTCACGCCAGTCCCCGGCGGGCCAGCAGCGGCCCGGTCTCCGGCGCCCGGCCGACCACCGCGCGGAAGGACTCCAGCGGGTCCCGGCTGAACCCGCGCGCCAGCAGCTCCCGCCGGAACAGCTCGCCGCTCTCCCGCACCGGGCGCCCGTTGCCCTCGAACCACTGCACGGTGTCGGCGTCCAGCACCTCCGACCAGATGTACGCGTAGTACGCCGCGCTGTAGCCGCTGGAGAAGATGTGCTGGAAGTACGCCGTCCGGTAGCGCGGCGGGATCGCGTCCACCGCGATCCCGGCCGCCGCGAGCGCCCGCGCCTCGAACTCCTCGGCGTCCGCGATCTCCTCGCCCTCCGGCACGGTGTGCCAGGCCCAGTCCAGCAGCGTGGCCGCCAGGTACTCGACCGTCCGGAAGCCCTGCCCGAAGCCCTCGGCCGCCGTCATCCGCTCGACCAGCTCGGCCGGCAGCGGCTCCCCGGTCGCGTGGTGGCGGGCGTAGTTGGCCAGCACCTCGGGCCGGACCATCCACATCTCGTTGACCTGCGAGGGGAACTCGACGAAGTCCCGGGGCACCGAGGTGCCCGAGAACAGCGGGTAGCGCACGTCCGAGAACAGCCCGTGCAGCGCGTGCCCGAACTCGTGGAACAGCGTGCGCACCTCGTCCCAGTCCATCAGCACCGGCTCGCCGGGCGCCGGACGCGGGATGTTGAGGTTGTTCAGCACCACCGACCGCTGCCCGGTCAGCCCGGACTGGGAGACCAGCGCGTCCATCCAGGCGCCGCCGCGCTTGGACGCCCGGGCGTGGTAGTCGCCGATGAACAGGCCCAGCGGGCTGCCGTCCTCCTCGAACACCTCGAAGACCCGGGCGTCCGGGTGGTGGGCCGTCAGGTCCGCCCGCTCGGTGAAGCTCACCCCGTACGCCAGGTTCGCGGCGAAGAAGACGCCGTCCCGCAGCACCCGCTCCAGCTCGAAGTACGGGCGCAGCACCGCCGCGTCCACCTGGTAGGAGCTCTGCCGGACCTTCTCCGAGTAGTACGCCCAGTCGTGCGCGGCGAGCTCCCCGATCCCGTCCGCGGCGGCCGCCCGGGCCAGCTCCCCGGCCTCCCGCCGGGCCATCGCCACGGCCGGGCCGACCAGCCGGGACAGCAGGCCGGAGACCGCCTCGACGGTGCCGGACGTCTCGTCCGCCACCACGTACGCGGCGTGGCTCGGGTACCCCAGCAGCGCGGCCCGCTCGGCGCGCAGCGCGGCCGTCCGGATCGCCAGCGGGCCGTTGTCCTCGGCGCCCCGGCCGAGCGAGGCGGCCAGCAGCCGCTCGCGCACCGAGCGGTCGTCGAGCCGGGCCAGTTCGGCCTGGCCGGAGGTGCTCCGCAGGCTCAGCACGTAGCCGCCCGGGCGGCCGAGCACCCGGGCGTTCTCCGCGGCCCCGGCGACGGCGCCCTCGGACAGTCCGGCCAGTTCGTCGGCGGAGTCCAGCACCAGCGCGGCGGAGCGGGTGGCGGCGTTCACGTTCTGCTGGAACGTCGTTCCGAGCGCCGCGAGTTCGGCGTTCAGCTCGCGCAGCCGGGCCTGCTCGGCCGCGCCCAGCCGGGCACCGGAGCGCACGAAGGCGGTGTACCGGCGCTCCAGCAGCCGCAGCGACTCCGGGTCCAGTCCGAGCCCGGCGCGGGCCTCGTGGAGCGCCTCGATCCGGGCGAACAGCGCGAGGTCCAGGTGAATGGCGTCGTGGTGGACGGCGAGCAGCGGGCTGACCTTCGCCTCCACCTCGTCCAGCACGTCGGTGGTGTCCGAGGAGGACTGGTTGCGGAACACCGCGTCGACCCGGCGCAGCAGTTCCCCGGAGCGCTCCAGGGCCACCAGGGTGTTCTCGAAGGTCGGCAGGCTCCGGTCGGCGGTGATCGCCGCGATCTCGGCCAGCTGCTCGGCCATTCCCCGCTCGTACGCGGGCAGGTAGTGCTCCTCGCGGATCTCGGCGAACGGCGGGAGCTCGTAGACCAGCGGACTGGCCTGGAAGAACGGGTTCTCGGTCATTTCGCGAACCCTACGCCGTGTCACCCGCCCTGCCCACGCGGTTCTCCACCCCTGCGGAACGCCCGCCGGGGCCCGTCCCGCCGGGCGCCGCCGTGCCCGCCTGCCGCGCGTTGTCACACCCACCCGTTAACGTCGACGGCGCGGACCCGTCGGTCGCGGGCCGCCGCGCGCCCGCCCGCGGGCCCGCACCCCCCGTACCCGTCCCCGCACGCCCGACCGCGCGCCGGAGAGGAGCAGCCCCCGTGGCACCCAGGACCGCCCTCGCGCCCGACCCGCACGGCCCCGGCGGCCGGCTCCAGGCACTGGACGACGCGGGCGCCCCGCTCGGCCCGCCGGAGACCGTCCGCGACCTCGCCACCGCCGTCGCCGCCCGGGAGGCCGCCGACCATCCGCGCTGGGTCTGGGCCGCCACCGACTCCGGGTACGCCCCGCTGCTGCCGCACCTGCCCGACCGGCTCGCCCGCTGCCACGACCTGCGGCTGGTCGAGGCGCTGCTGCTGGCGCACGAGGGCCGGTTCGGCGCGCCCCGGTCGCTCGGCGCCGCCTGGGCCCGGCTGCGCGGCCTGCCCGTCCCGGCGGACCTGCCCGAACCGGGCCTGTCCGACGCCGACGACGGCCAGGACACCCTGTTCGCCCCCGACCGGCTGCAACTGCCGCCCGGCGCCGACCCGTTGGCGGCCGTGGTCGCCGTCCACGCCGAACAGCAGCGCCGGATCGCCGCCCTCGCCGACCCGGGCGCCCGGCAGCGGTTCCGGCTGCTGGTCGCCGCCGAGTCGGCCGGCGCCCTGGTGGCCGCCGAGATGGCCCACGACGGTCTGCCCTGGCGGGCCGACGTCCACGACCACCTGCTCACCGAGCTGCTCGGCCCCCGCCCGACCGTCCCCGGCGCCCAGCCCAGGATCCTCGCCGAGCTCGCCGTCGACCTCCAGCAGGCGCTCGGCGCCAAGCCCTTCAACCCCGACTCCCACACCCAGGTACTGCGCGCCTTCGCCGAGGCGGGCATCCAGCTCGGCTCCACCCGCTCCTGGGAGCTCAAGGGCATCGACCACCCGGCCGCGCAGCTGCTGGTCCGCTACAAGGAGCTGTCCCGGATCCACGTCGCGCACGGCTGGGCCTGGCAGGACGCCTGGGCCCGCGGCGGCCGCTTCCGGCCCGAGTACGTGGTCGGCGGCGTGGTCTCCGGCCGCTGGGCCAGCCGCGGCGGCGGCGCCCTGCAGATCCCGCGGATCCTGCGCCGCGCCGTGGTCGCCGACCCGGGCTGGCTGCTGGTCGTCGCCGACGCCGCCCAGCTGGAGCCCCGGGTGCTCGCCGCGCTCTCCCAGGACGCCGGACTGGCCCGCACCGCCGCCGGCGGCGACCTGTACGAGGCGCTCGCCGCCCACGCCTTCCAGGGCGACCGGGACAAGGCCAAGCTCGGCCTGCTCGGCGCCATGTACGGCCAGACCAGCGGCGACATCGGCCCGCTGCTCAACACCCTGCACCGCCGCTACCCGGCCGCGATGGGCTACGTCGAGGCCGCCGCCCGCACCGGTGAGGACGGCGGCGTGGTCGCCTCCCGGCTCGGCCGGGTCTGCCCGCCGGCCTCCGCCGACTTCCTCGACCTCACCGAGGGGGACGCCGCGGGCGAGGCCGGCGGCCGCACCGCCCGCGCCCGCGGCCGATTCACCCGCAACTTCGTCATCCAGGCCAGCGCCGCCGACTGGGCGCTGGCCCTGCTCGCCGCGCTGCGCCGCCGGCTGAACGACCTGCCGGCGTCCGGCCCGGCGGACCGCCCGCACCTGGTGTTCTTCCAGCACGACGAGGTGATCGTGCACACCCCGGCGAACCTCGCCGACGAGGTGGCCGCCGCCGTCGCCGAGGCGGCCGACGAGGCCCGCCGGCTGGTCTTCGGCGACACCCCGGTGCGCTTCCCGCTCAGCACGGCGGTGGTGGACTGCTACGCGGACGCCAAGTGAGCGGACGCCGAGTGAGCAGACGCCGAGTGAGCGGACGCCGAGTGAGCGGACGCCGGACGCTCAGAGCTTCCTGAACCCGCGCGCGTCCTCGGCCGCCGCGACCACCTCGGCCAGGTCCGCCCCGGTCGAGGCGGTGACGGCGGCGGCCACCGCGCCCTCCACGAACGGCGCGTCCGCCAGCCGCACGCCCGGGCGCGGCTCGTCCTCCAGCACCGTGACGGCGGTGAGCACCGAGCTGCCGAGGTCCGGCAGCACGACCACGCCCGCCCCGGCGTCGGCCCGCGCGATCGCCCCGGCGATCAGGTCGTAGCTGGTGCCGAGCCCGCCGTCCTCGGTGCCGCCCGCGACGACCACCCGCACGCCGTCCGGGGCGAGTTCGCCGAGCAGCTCGCGCAGCCCCTCCGCGAGCCGGGCGCTGTGCGAGACCAGAACAATGCCCACGTTCTCACTCATGCGGCCGACCCTACGGCCGGAACCGACTGCTCCGGGAGAGTGATCGGAATCCCGCGTGTCGCACCCCGTGCCCCCCACCCCCGTCTGGCGTAGCGTCGGGTCCACGGCATCGACCGCCGTGGCGTCCTCACCCCGGTCACCAAGGGAGCGAAGAGCGTTGAAGAAGCTGATCAACACCCCGGAGAGCGTCCTGGAGGACGCGCTGGCCGGAATCGCCGCCGCCCATCCGGAGCTGGCGGTGGACGTCCCCAACCGGGTGATCACCCGGGCCGCCCGCCCGGCCGGTCCCAAGGTCGCGCTGATCTCCGGCGGCGGCTCCGGCCACGAGCCGCTGCACGGCGGCTTCGTCGGCCCGGGCATGCTCGACGCCGCCTGCCCCGGCGAGGTGTTCACCTCGCCCGTCCCGGACCAGATGCTGGCGGCCGCCAAGGCCGTGGAGAACGGCGCCGGCGTGGTCTTCGTGGTGAAGAACTACACCGGCGACGTGATGAACTTCGAGCTCGCCGCCGAACTCGCCGCCGAGGAGGGCCTGGAGGTCCGCACCGTCCTGGTCAACGACGACGTCGCGGTCGAGGACTCCACCTGGACGGCCGGGCGCCGGGGCACCGGCGCGACCGTGCTGGTGGAGAAGACCGCCGGCGCGCTGGCCGAGCGCGGAGCCCCGCTGGACGAGGTCGCCGCCCTGGGCGAGCGGGTCAACGCCGCCTCCCGCTCCTTCGCGATCGCGCTCACCGCGGCCACCGTCCCGGCCGCCGGCAAGCCCGGCTTCGACCTGCCCGAGGACGAGATCGAGGTCGGCGTCGGCATCCACGGCGAGCCCGGCCGCCGGCGGGAGAAGCTCCGTCCGGCCCGCGAGCTGGCCGCCGAGGTGGTCGAGACCGTCCTGGCCGACCACCACCTGACCTCGGGCGACGAGGTGATCGCCCTGCTCAACGGCCTCGGCGCGACCCCGCTGCTGGAGCTGTACGTGGTCTACGGCGAGGTCGCCGCCAGGCTCGCCGAGCGCGGCATCACGGTGGCCCGCAGCCTGGTCGGCAACTACGTCACCAGCCTCGACATGGCGGGCTTCTCGCTCACCCTCACCAAGGCCGACGCCCAGCTGCTGGAACTCTGGGACGCCCCGGTCGACACCCCCGCCCTCAAGCGCTGAGCCGCACCGAAGGAGACCCGATGGACTTCGACACCCCGCTGGCCGAGGCCTGGATCCGAGCGATCGCCGCGGCCGTCGAGAAGGAGCAGTCCCGACTCACCGAGCTGGACTCCGCGATCGGCGACGGCGACCACGGCAGCAACCTCCGGCGCGGCTTCGCCGCCGCCCTGACCGCCCTGGAAGGCCTCCGGCCGGCCGGCCCCGGCGCCGTCCTCACCAGGACCGGCAGCACGCTCATCTCCAAGGTCGGCGGCGCCTCCGGCCCGCTCTACGGCAAGGCCTTCCGCGCCATCGGCGCCGCCCTGCCCGAACCGGCCGGTCCGGCCGACGTCGCCGAGGCCCTGTCGGCGGGCCTGGACGCCATCCGCCTCCTCGGCAAGGCCGAACCCGGCGACAAGACCATCGTGGACGCCTGGACCCCGGCCGTCGCCGCGTTCCGCGCGGCGGCCGCCACCGGCGCCGGACTCCCCGGGGCGGCCGCCGCGGCCGCCGACGCCGCCGGGCAGGGCGCCCGCGACACCGTCCCCCTCCGGGCCCGCAAGGGCCGCGCCTCCTACCTGGGCGAACGCAGCATCGGCCACCAGGACCCGGGTGCCACCTCCACGGCCCTCGTCTTCCGCGCCCTCGCCGACGTCACCGCCGCCTGAGCGCCGTCCCTCACCCGTCCGTCCGCGCGATCAGCAGGAGCAACGCGTCGTCCCGCAGCTCCCCGCCGGTGTGCACCAGCAGGTCCGCGTACACCCGGCCCACCGCGGCCTCCAGTTCCCCCTCCGAGCGCGCGGCTCCCCGCACCAGCGGCCCGACCCGCTCCGCCAGCGGGTAGAACTCCCCGCTCGTGCGGTGCCGCGCCTCGATCACCCCGTCCGTGCAGAGCACCAGCACGTCCTCCTCGCCGAACGGCTGCCGCCAGGTGGTCGGTTCCCCCGTCGCCAGCCGGCCGAGGCCCAGCGGCACCCAGGGGTCGGGCGCGTGCAGGACCTGCGCCCGCCCCTCGGGGTCCACCCGGATCGGCGGCACGTGGCCGTACTGCAGCAGTTCCATCGCGCCCGGCGTACGGAACTCCGCGAACAGTGCCGTGGTGAACTCCCCGTCCGGCACGTGCCGTTCGACGCTGGCCTCGATCCGCGCCGCGACGCCCCGCAGCCCGGCCTCGTCGTACGCCGCCTCGCGGAACGCGCCCAGCACCACGGCCGCGGTCTGCACCGCCGCCAGTCCCTTGCCCCGGACGTCCCCGACCGCGACCCGGGTGCCGTGCGGCGTCTCCAGCACCGAGTACAGGTCGCCGCCGATCCGTGAGGCGTCCGCCGCCGACACGTACCGCACCGCGAGCCGCAGCGGTCCGACGGTCGGCCCGGGCAGTTGCAGCAGCGCCCGCTGGGCTGCCTCGGCGACGGAGCTGACGGCCGCGAAGGCCGCCGCGCGCCGCATCCGGATCTTGGCGACCCAGGCCGAGAACAGCGTCAGGACGACGTAGCTGACCATCGCCCCGTACAGGAAGCGGGCGTCGTTGATGTTGTCGACCTCGTCGTAGTGGCTGAGCCCGAACACGGTGACCAGCCCGAAGGAGCAGACCAGGAGCAGCTCGCGGGGTTTCAGGGTCAGCGCCGCGACGGTCGGCACCACGGTCATCAGCGGGGCCAGGTAGCGGTCCTTGCCGGAGAGGAAGTCCGCGAGCCCGACCAGCAGGACGGCGATCAGCGCGGGCGTGGCGCGCCGCCAGAACGGGACGTCCTGGAGGTCGGCGGCGAGCAGGGCGCCGCGCTGCCGGTCCGGCGGCAGTCCGGCTGCCGTGGGGGCCGAGGGAGACTGGGCGCGGCGGAGCGGAAACACATATCGAACATAAGGGACGATCACGGAGGAGGCCCGACCGGCCCGGTTCCCCGCGCTGCGGAGCATTCCGCCCCGCCGTCTCCGGGAATACCCTGGAGGGGTATGGTGTTGTCGCAAGAGTCGTTGCCAGCGCCGCGTCCCGGACGAACACCCGGGCCGCCCGGACCTCCCGGAGGCCTCCGATGTCCACCACCATCACCTACACCGTGTCCGGCATGAGCTGCGGCCACTGCGAGAAGGCGATCAGTGAGGAGGTCTCCGCGCTGGCCGGGGTCACCGGGGTCGCCGCCGACTCCACGGCCGGTACCGTGACGATCTCCTCCGCCGCCCCGTTGGACGACGAGCAGGTGCGCGCCGCGATCGACGAGGCCGGCTACGAGCTGGTCGGCCGCAGCGCCTGACCCACCCGGCACGGTGGGGGCCGCCGCGGCGCCCCCGCCGGCCGCCCGACCGAGGAGCTGATCCGCATGAGCACGTCCACCCCGGACCTCGGGGCCCGGGACCGGGTCGAGCTGTCGATCGGCGGGATGACCTGCGCCTCCTGCGCCGCCCGGATCGAGAAGAAGCTCAACCGGATGGACGGCGTCGACGCCACCGTCAACTTCGCCACCGAGAAGGCCCGGGTCGACTTCGGCCCCGGCACCACGGTCGGGGAGCTGATCGCCACCGTCGAGCGCACCGGCTACACCGCCGAGGTCCCCCCGCCGCCGACGCCCGCCGCCCCCGAACCCGAGCGGACCGCTCCGACCGGACGCCCCGACACCCTGCGGGACCGGCTGCTGATCAGCACCGTCCTCAGCGTCCCGGTGGTCCTGCTGTCGATGGTGCCGGCCCTCCAGTTCGACAACTGGCAGTGGCTGGCCTTCGCACTCACCGGCCCGGTCGTGTTCTACGGCGGCCTGCCCTTCCACCGCGCCGCCTGGACCAACCTGCGGCACGGCGCCGCCACCATGGACACCCTGGTCTCGCTCGGCACCCTGGCCGCCTTCGGCTGGTCCTGCTGGGCCCTGTTCCTGGGCCACGCCGGCCTGCCCGGGATGCACCACGACTTCTCGCTGTCCGTCGGCGACACCGACGCCTCCGCCACGCTCTACCTGGAGACCGCCGCCGCCGTCACCGTGCTGATCCTGCTCGGCCGCCACCTGGAGGCCCGCTCCAAGCGCCGGGCCGGCGCCGCGCTGCACGCCCTGCTCGACCTCGGCGCCAAGGACGTCGCCGTCCTGCGGGCGGGCCGGGAGGTACGGCTGCCGGTGGACCGGCTGACGGTCGGCACCCGCTTCGTGGTCCGCCCCGGCGAGAAGATCGCCACCGACGGCGTGGTGGTCGAGGGCGCCTCGGCCGTGGACGCCTCGATGCTCACCGGCGAGTCCGTCCCGGTCGAGGTCACCGTCGGCGACGCCGTCACCGGCGCCACGGTCAACGCGGGCGGGCGCCTGGTGGTCGAGGCCACCCGGGTCGGCGCCGACACCCGGCTGTCCCGGATGGCCCGGCTGGTCGAGGAGGCCCAGAACGGCAAGGCCGCCGCCCAGCGGCTGGCCGACCGGATCTCCGCCGTCTTCGTCCCGGTCGTCATCCTGATCGCCCTCGCCACCCTGGTGGTCTGGCTGCTGGCCACCGACAGCCCCACCGAGGCGTTCACCGCCGCCGTCGCCGTGCTGATCATCGCCTGCCCGTGCGCCCTGGGCCTGGCCACCCCGACCGCGCTCATGGTCGGCACCGGCCGCGGCGCCCAGCTCGGCATCCTGATCAAGGGCCCCGAGGTGCTGGAGACCACCCGCCGGGTCGACACCGTCGTCCTCGACAAGACCGGCACCGTCACCGCCGGCCGGATGGCCCTGGTCGCCGTGCACACCGCCGAGGGCGTGGACCGGGCCGAGGCGCTGCGCCTGGCCGGCGCCGTCGAGCACGCCTCCGAGCACCCGATCGCCCGGGCGGTCGCCGAGGCCGCCGCCGAGGCCGGCGAACTGCCCGCCGTCACGGACTTCCGCAACGTGCCCGGGCAGGGCGTGGAGGGGGTCGTGGCGGGCCGCACGGTGGTCGCCGGGCGTGCCGCCCTGCTGGCCGACCGCGCACAGCACCTGCCGCCCTCCCTGACCCGCGCCAGGTCCGCCGCCGAGGCGGCCGGCCGCACCGCGATCGCGGTCGGCTGGGACGGCGAGGCACGGGCCGTGCTGGAGGTCGCCGACGCGGTCAGGCCGACCAGCGCCGAGGCCATCGGCAAGCTGCGCGCACTGGGTCTGACCCCGGTGCTGCTCACCGGCGACAACCGGGCGGTGGCCGCGGCCGTGGCGGCCGAGGTCGGCATCGCGCCGGAGCACGTGTTCGCCGAGGTGCTCCCCGAGGACAAGGTCTCCACCGTCAAGCGGCTGCAGGCCGAGGGCAGGGTCGTCGCGATGGTCGGCGACGGCGTCAACGACGCCGCCGCGCTCGCCCAGGCCGACCTGGGCCTGGCCATGGGCACCGGCACCGACGCCGCCATCGAGGCCGGCGATCTCACCCTGGTCCGCGGCGACCTGCGCTCGGCGGCGGACGCCATCCGGCTCTCCCGCAGGACCCTGGGCACCATCAAGGGCAACCTGTTCTGGGCCTTCGGCTACAACGTGGCGGCGATCCCGCTGGCCGCGGCCGGCCTGCTCAACCCGGTGATCGCGGGGGCCGCGATGGCCTTCTCCTCGGTCTTCGTGGTCACCAACAGCCTGCGGCTGCGCCGCTTCCGGCCCGCCTGAGCCCGTACATGCGGCGGGCCTCGACCGGTCACCGGTCGGGGCCCGCCGTCCGTCTCGACGCCCGGCGGCTCAACGCCCCAGCAGCTCGCCGCCGTTGCAGTGCAGGATCTCGCCAGTGATGAACCCGGCCTCGGGCGAGGCCAGGAAGTGCACCGCCGCCGCGACCTCGCCGCTCTCGCCGATCCGCCCGAGCAGGGTGCGGGCGGCCCGGCGGGCGACCTCGGCCTCGTCCAGCCGCGGCCCGAAGAACTCGGTGCCCGCGACGGTGCCCGGCGCGACGATGTTGGCGGTGATGCCCGAGGTGCCCAACTGGGCGGCCAGGAAGTGGTTCCAGGCGTGCAGCGAGGCCTTCGCCGCGCCGTACGAGCCGGCCCCGCGCAGGGCGGCGATGGAGCTGACGGTGACCACCCGGCCGGAGCCCGGAGTGAGCCGGTCGCGGACCGACTCGGTGAGCAGCACCACGGTCAGCACGTTGCGCTCGAAGTCGCCGCGCCAGCGCGCCAGCAGGGCGTGCGGCCCGCCGCCGACCACGGTCTCGCGGCTGCCGGCGTTGTTGATCAGGACGTCGATGCGCTCGGGCAGTTCGGCGAGCGCGGCCTCGACGGCGTCCGGGTCGGCGAGGTCGCACACCAGCGGGGTGACGTTCGGCCCGAGGTCGGCCGCGGCCTTCTCCAGGACCTCCCGGCGGCGCCCCACGATCACCACGTGGTCGCCGGCCTCGACGAACCGCCGCGTGACTTCGTACCCGATTCCCGTGCCACCGCCGGTGACGACGACGTTCCTGGCCATCTGCGCACTCCCTCCCCAGTTCCGCCGTCGCGCGGCGAATGTGCGCGACGGTCCGTACCGGAATGCCACGATTCCTATCACGCTCGGTTGCCGTGACTGCGGGGAGGGTGACGTCCCGCGCGAGCGAAGGTGTGATATGGGCGTGGTACGACGCGCACACGGAGCGTGGCGAGAGGCAGCTCACACCCCCCGGGCGTAACTTCTCGCACCCTGATACGTCTTAGGTTGGTAGTGCGGCAGTTTTTCCGATGGGCGGGGACACACTGAACGGCAATGTGTCCCCGCGCTTCCAGGACTGTCGCCGACGGGGCTCCGGCGGGCCCCGGGAACGGTCGTCGAACCCGACGGCCTTCGCGCACGACGCCGGGGTTCTGGCGGGCCTGGGACGCTTTGAGCGGCCGTCTCCGGCTGCGGCCGACCCCGGAGTCGTGCGCCGTACGGTTCCGTCCCCGCGCGGGCCCTCGGGCGCGCCACCGGGACGCGAAGGGGCCCGGCCGCTCAACAGCGGCCGGGCCCCTCTCAGCTTCCGCGCGGGCCGGTGGTCGGCTCCGCTCCGGTCAGCGGGCGTCCAGCGGGACGTAGTCGCGGATCGCGGTGCCGGTGTAGATCTGGCGCGGACGGCCGATCCGGCTGGTCGGGTCGTTGATCATCTCGTGCCAGTGGGCGATCCAGCCCGGCAGCCGGCCGAGCGCGAACAGCACGGTGAACATGCTGGTCGGGAAGCCCATGGCGCGGTAGATCAGGCCGGTGTAGAAGTCCACGTTCGGGTACAGCTTGCGCGAGATGAAGAAGTCGTCCTTGAGGGCGTGCTCCTCCAGCTTGAGCGCGATGTCCAGCAGCTCGTCGCTCTTGCCGAGCTGGCCGAGGACCTCGTGCGCGAGCAGCTTGACCTGGGCGGCGCGCGGGTCGAAGGCCTTGTAGACCCGGTGACCGAAGCCCATCAGCTTGACGCCGGCTTCCTTGTTCTTCACCTTCGTGATGAAGGCGTCGACGTCGCCGCCGTCCTTCTGGATGCTCTCCAGCATCTCCAGCACGGCCTGGTTGGCGCCGCCGTGCAGCGGGCCCCACAGGGCCGAGATGCCGGCCGAGATCGAGGCGAACAGGTTGGCGTGGCTGGAGCCGACCAGGCGCACGGTGGACGTCGAGCAGTTCTGCTCGTGGTCCGCGTGCAGGATGAGCAGCTTGTCCAGCGCGTTGACGACGACCGGGTTGAGCTCGTAGTCCTCGGCGGGGACGGCGAAGGTCATCCGCAGGAAGTTCTCGACGTAGCTCAGGTCGTTGCGCGGGTAGACGAAGGGCTGGCCCATCGCCTTCTTGTACGCGTACGCGGCGATCGTCGGCAGCTTGGCGAGGAGGCGGACCGTCGACAGGTGGCGCTGGGCCGCGTCGAACGGGTTGTGGCTCTCCGGGTAGAACGTGGACAGCGCGCCGACGACCGAGGACAGCATGGCCATCGGGTGGGCGTCCCGCGGGAAGCCCTGGAAGAAGCGCTTGACGTCCTCGTGCAGCAGGGTGTGCTGGGTGATTTCGCGGTTGAACTCCGCCAGCTGGTCCGCGTTGGGCAGCTCGCCGTTGATCAGGAGGTACGCGGTCTCGATGAAGCCGCCATCGGAGGCGAGCTGCTCGATCGGGTAGCCGCGGTACCGCAGGATGCCGTTGTCACCGTCCACGAAGGTGATCGCGGACTTGTACGCGGCGGTGTTACCGAAGCCGTTGTCCAGGGTGACCAGGCCGGTCTGCGGGAGCAGCTTCGAGATGTCGAAGCCGGAGTTGCCCGCAGTGCTCTCGACGACGGGGTACTCGTACTCGCCGTCCTGGTACCTCAGTACTACCGAGTTGTCGCTCACGTCTTCCTCACCGACGAAATGAATCCTCTTCCAAGGTGCCCTGACTGTCTCTACCATCCCCCATCCGGAGGACAGTCGCGCACCCGGGGTGGCCCGAAAGGGCCCGCCCCTACAAAACCTGCCGCCGCAGCCGGTACGAACCGGACAAGATCGGCACCACCCTAGGCTCTGCCGTAAATCTCTTCACGTCAAGAGAACATTAGAGGCAACCATCCCGTTGGATAATCATCCAGCTGTCAGCCGATGGTCGAGCGCGGTGTGCCTCCGACCTGCACTGACGGCCCGGACCGCCTGCCCGATCGCCTTGCGTGACCCCACCAGCACCACCAGTTTCCTCGCCCTGGTCACAGCGGTGTAGAGCAGATTTCGCTGGAGCATCGTCCAAGCGGACATGGTGACCGGAATCACCACGACCGGGTACTCGCTGCCCTGCGAGCGGTGGATCGTCACCGCGTACGCGTGGGCCAGCTCGTCCAGTTCGTCGAAGTCGTACGACACCTCCTCGTCCTCGTCGGTGAGCACCGTCAGCCGCTGGTCGTCGACAGCCAGGGCGGTCACCACTCCCACTGTGCCGTTGAAGACACCGTTGCGCCCCTTGTCGTAGTTGTTGCGGATCTGGGTGACCTTGTCCCCCACCCTGAACGTGCGCCCGCCGAAACGGCGTTCGGCCAGCCCCTCCCGGGCCGGCGTCACCGCCGCCTGGAGCAGGGTGTTCAGGTTCCCCGCGCCGGCCGGGCCGCGGTGCATCGGCGCCAGCACCTGCACGTCCCGGCGCGGGTCGAAGCCGAACTTCTGCGGGATCCGGCGCGCCACCACGTCCACCGTCAGCCCGGCCGCCCGCTCCGCGTCGTCCTCGGCGAACAGGAAGAAGTCCGCCAGACCGTCCGTCAGCGGCGGCCTGCCCTCGTTGATCCGGTGCGCGTTGGTCACCACACCGGACTGCTGGGCCTGCCGGAAGATCCTGGTCAGCCGCACCGACGGGATCGGCCCGCCCTCGGCCAGCAGATCCCGCAGCACCTCCCCGGCGCCCACCGAGGGCAACTGGTCCACGTCCCCCACGAACAACAGGTGGGCCCCCGGCGGCACCGCCTTGACCAGCTTGTTCGCCAGGATCAGATCCAGCATCGAGGCCTCGTCGACCACCACCAGGTCCGCGTCCAGCGGCCGGTCCCGGTCGTACGCGGCGTCCCCGCCCGGCTTCAGCTCCAGCAGCCGGTGCACCGTCGAGGCCTCCACCCCGGTCAGCTCCGCCAGCCGCTTCGCCGCCCGGCCGGTCGGCGCCGCCAGCACCACCTTGGCCCGCTTCGCCAGCGCCAGCGTCACGATCGACTTCACCGTGAACGACTTGCCGCACCCCGGACCGCCCGTCAGCACCGCGACCTTCTCGGTCAACGCGAGCCGCACCGACTGCTCCTGCTCCGGCGCCAGTTCGGCCCCGGTCCGCTTCGCCAGCCACTCCAACGCCACCGGCCAGTCCACGTTCCCGAACCACGGCATCCGGTCCGCGTCCGACCGCAGCAGCCGGACCAACTGATTGGCCAGCGAGATCTCCGCCCGGTGGAACGGCACCAGGTACACCGCCGTCACCGGCTCGCCGCCCTCCCCCGGGAGCGCCTCGCGCACCACCCCCTCCGCCGCCACCAGCTCCGCCAGGCAGTCGATCACCAGCCCGACGTCCACCTGGAGCAGCTTCACCCCGTCCGCGATCAGCCGCTCCTCCGGCAGGAAGCAGTGCCCCTGGTCGGTGCTCTGCGACAGCGCGTACTGCAGGCCCGCCTTCACCCGCTCCGGACTGTCGTGCGGAATGCCCACCGCCTGGGCGATCCGGTCCGCCGTCAGGAAGCCGATGCCCCACACGTCCGAGGCCAGCCGGTAGGGCTCGTTGCGCACCACCCCGATCGAGCCGTCGCCGTACTGCTTGTAGATCCGCACGGCCAGCGAGGTGGACACCCCGACCCCCTGCAGGAAGACCATCACCTCCTTGATGGCCTTCTGCTCCTCCCAGGCCTCCGCGATCTTCTTCGTCCGCTTCGGCCCCAGCCCCGGCACCTCGATCAGCCGGCCCGGCTCGTTCTCGATCACCTCCAGGGTCTCCACCCCGAAGCGCTCCACGATCCGCTCGGCGAACCGCGGCCCGATCCCCTTGATCAGCCCCGAGCCCAGGTACCGCTGGATCCCCTGGACGGTGGCGGGCAGCACCGTGGTGTAGTTCTCCACCGTGAACTGCCGCCCGTACTGCGGGTGCGAACCCCACCGCCCGTGCAGCCGCAGCGACTCGCCGACCTGCGCCCCCAGCAGCGCGCCCACCACCGTCAGCAGGTCGTTCCCGCCCCGCCCGGTGTCCACCCGGGCCACCGTGTAGCCGGTCTCCTCGTTGGCATAGGTGATCCGCTCCAGCACGCCCTCGACCTGCGCGAGCTGGAGTGGCACCTGCTGCCCGGACTGCGCCGCCTGCTTGCTCACCGGACCCCCTTCGACCGGTACGGGTGGATCAATGCCGCTACGCACCGTACCGCCCCGTACCGACAGCCCCGGAACCGTTGCCTGCCGTGCACCGCCCCGGCCGAGGTGCCAGGCTGGGAGGAACCGAGGGGGACCGCCGTCGACCGCGCCCGCCCGGGCCCCGTCCGAGGAGCAGTGCCGCCATGCTCAACACCGACTTCCGCCCCGGCTCCCCCGACTGGCTCGACCTGAGCAGCCCCGACACCCGCGCGTCCGTCGACTTCTACACCACGCTGTTCGGCTGGACCTTCGACTCCGCCGGCCCCGAGGCCGGCGGCTACGGCTTCTTCCAGCTCGACGGCCGGACCGTCGCCGCCCTCGGCCCGCTCCCCGACGAGGCGACCCCGCCCGGCTGGACGCTCTACTTCGCCACCGAGGACGCCGACCGCACCACCGCCCTGGTCGAACAGGCCGGCGGCCGCGTCCGGTACGCCCCCTTCGATGTCTTCACCGCGGGCCGGATGGCCGGCTGCACCGACCCGACCGGCGCCGACTTCGCCGTCTGGCAACCGCACGACACCCGCGGCCTGGACCTCGTCACCGAGGAGGGCAGCCTCTGCTGGGCCGAGTGCTACAGCGTCGACGCCGAACGCGCCAAGTCCTTCTACCGCGCCGTCTTCGACTGGCAGGAGCAGGACGTCCCGCTCGGCGAGGTGATGTACACCGTCCTCACCCCGGCCGGCGGCGGCACCGACGACGCCCACGGCGGCATCATGCAGCTCGGCCCCGAACACACCGCGCGCGGCACCGGCTCGCACTGGCTCCCCTACTTCGAGGTCCCCAACACCGACGCCAGCCTCGCCATCGCCGCCACCCTCGGCGCGACAGTACGGATCCCGGCCATGGACGTGCACGGCGTCGGCCGTCTGGCCCAACTGGTCGACCCGCACGGCGCCGTCTTCGCCGTCATCACCAGCACCAAGCCCGGGGAGTGACGGCCGATGGGGCCACGGCCCTTCAGAAGGGCCGTGAAGGGGTGCTACGGGCGTAGACAGGGTCTGGTGGCCCTCGCGCATGCTTCTAGTCTCTGATCATGACTGAAACGGCTGTTCTGACGATCCGACGGGCCACCGCCGACGACCTGCCGGCGATCGTGGCCATGCTGGCCGACGACCCGCTGGGCGCCACCCGCGAGAGCCCCGACGACCTCACCCCCTACCGTGCCGCCTTCGCCCGCCTCGACGGCGACCCCCACCAGCACCTGGTCGTCGCCGACCGGGCCGGCCGCACCGTAGGCACCCTGCAGCTCACCGTCGTCCCGGGCCTCTCCCGGGCCGGCGCCACCCGAACGATCATCGAGGGCGTCCGCATCCACGCCGAGGAACGCGGCAGCGGACTGGGCACCGACCTCATCCGCTGGGCCGTCGACCGCTCCCGGGAACTCGGCGCCGACCTCGTCCAGCTCACCTCCGACGCGACGCGCACGGACGCGCACCGCTTCTACGAGCGGCTCGGCTTCACGGCCTCGCACATCGGGTTCAAACTCAAGCTCTGACAATCGCCCGGAAACGCGAAGAACCCCCATCCGGATCCCGGATGGGGGTTCTTCTGAATAATTGTTCGGCGGCGTCCTACTCTCCCACAGGGTCCCCCCTGC
>NZ_JBSHAP010000135.1:0-24743 GCF_053611565.1 Kitasatospora sp. NPDC054795 | reverse complement strand
CAGCGAGAACGGCACGCCGGGGCGCACCCGGGCTCCGACCAGCATCACGGCGGCGACGCCGAGCGCCAGCGCGAGCGCCGCCGGGTGCGGGTGGCGGACGAAGTCCGCGAGGGCCCGGGCCGCGACGACCACGACGTTCTCCGCGTCACCCTTCTCCACGCCGAGGGCCGCGGGCACCTGCTGGAGCCCGATCACTCCGGCGATGCCGAGGGTGAAGCCCTCCACCACCGGGGCGGGGACGTAGGCCATGAAGCGGCCCGCCCCGCCGATGGCAAGGACGATCAGCAGCAGACCGGCGATCAGGCCGACGGTCAGCACCCCGGAGGTGCCGTACTGGTGGACGATCGGGACCAGGACGACGGTCATGGCCCCGGTGGGTCCGCTGACCTGGAGGTTGGAGCCGCCGAATATCGCGGCCAGCGCCCCGGCGACCACGGCGGTGGCCAGCCCGGCCTCGGCACCGGCGCCGGAGGCGACGCCGAAGCCCAGCGCGAGCGGCAGGGCCACGATCGCCACGGTCAGGCCGGCCAGGAGATCCTTGCGGGGCGAGCGGCCCATCGTGGCGAGGGTCGCCCGGTTCGGCAGCACGGCACGGACACGATCAGCGGCCCGGCCCGTCAGGGTGCCCTGCGTGGCACTCACGCGGTCTTCTCCCGAGCGTCGGCGTCGGCGCTTGCGCCGGGCACGGCCGCCTCACGCAGCTCGGCGAGCAGCGTCTCCTGGTCGGTGATCATCTCGGTGAGGATGCGGCGCGCGGCGCGCAGCAGGTCGGCGACGTCCGGGGTGCTCAGCGCGTAGACCACGGTGTTGCCCTCGCGGGTGGCCGTGACCAGGTTGCTGCGGCGCAGGACACCGAGCTGCTGGGAGAGGCTGGACGGCTCGATCTCGATCGAGGCGAGCAGCTCGCGCACCGGGAGCGGCCCGTCCTGGAGCAGTTCCAGCACGCGGATGCGCGCCGGGTGGCCGAGCGTGCGGAAGAACTCCGCCTTGGCCTGGTAGAGCGGGACGGCCATGCTCAGCCTGCTTCCTCTTCCTCGGGGGTGGGCGCGACCTCGATGCCGTGGTGGGCGGCGATCCGCAGGAGGTGCGTGACGCGTCCTGCGTACGCCTGGGCGCCGTCCTCGTCGTCGGCCTCCCGGGCGCTCGCCCGCCGCCGGCGGGCCTCGGCGAGCTGCTCGCGAAGCTCCTGGTCGAAAACGTCGCTCATGCGCCCCTCCTCGCCGCGGGCGTTGCCGCGCGCGGCCACACTCCTGCCGAATACAGGACAGCATCATCTATTGAATTGAAGAATTCTTCAAGTCGCGACCATTGCGGATCAGCATCTACCCGGCTCGGGGCGGTATTGACCGACGATGGTCATCGCCCCTCCCAAGGATGCGGACCTGCAGGTGCTCCGGGGCTGACCGGCCCTCCCGGGCCCGAGCATTCGGAGAGACCATGAGGGTGTCCGAGAACGCGCTGCGCCGCACCCGCCTCCCCCGGCACCGGCCGGGGGAGGGCCGCCGTCCGGTGCGTCGCTCCGGAGGTGATCGCCGTGGTTGGCGCCGATACGTCGGCCGTCCGGGCGGAGGCCCGGCCGGACCTTGCGCTCTCGCGCCGGCTCCGGCTGGTCAAGTGGCCGGCCGACCGGGCGGCGCGGTGACCCGAACAGTCAGCCGTCCTGCCGGTCTGACCGCGGAGCAGGCAGTCCGGTCGCTGGTGCTGCACGGGCCGAACGCGGTCGGGGCGGTGCCGACCGCGCCACTGTGGTCGAGGATCGCCGCACAGTTGCCCGCGGACGCCGAGCTGTTCGAGGCATCCGCGCTCCTGGTGGACGAGGCGATGCTGACCGGCGAGTCCGTCCCCGTGGAGAAGGACGTGGCCGGTGCCGCAGGGCTCAGCGCCGGCCCGGTTCCGGTACGTGGAGGGTCCGCCTCACGGCATGCGGCGGCCGTGCTCGGCGGCGACCCGGCGGGCATGGGTGACGATCTCGTCGGCCGCGTGCTCGCTGACCCCGAGGGCGCGGGTGAGCCGGTGGGCACTCCAGCCGTGCCGGGCCAGGAGGACGGCGAGCGGATGGTGCCCGGACGCCTCGGCGACAGGAGGCACCGGCGCGGGCACGACGGCGACCGGCGCCACGTGTTCCGCCGTACGGCGGCGCACCAGGGCTCTGCGTATCTCGTCCGCGCCCCAGACGACGAACGGGAACGGGGCCACGACGGCCAGTTGGGCCGGGGTGAGCGCTGCCGTCCCGAAGACGTGGTGCAGGGGCGGCAGGTAGACGATGGCGGCGGCGAAGGCGAGGGAGAAGCCTATGCCGCCGAGCAGCCGGCGGTTGCTGAGGACGCCGATGGAGCGCAGTGAGGCATGCTCGGTGCGGGCGGCGAAGGCGGTGCCGATCTGGCAGGTGACGATGCCGAGCCAGGTCACCGTGGTGGCCTGCTGGTAGGTCAGGTGCAACGCGGTGCCGGGGCCGGTCGGGTCACCGGGGTGCCAGCCTCCCAGCGTCAGGGTGAGCAGGAACCCGAACATCACCAGGCCGGCCGAGATCAGTCCGAGGAAGCCCCAGGCCCTGGCCAGCATCGAGGGCTGGATCACCCGCTGGCCGCGCGGTCGCGGGGGGCGGTCCATCAGCCCGGGCTCGGCGCGTTCGCGGCCGAGGGCGAGGGCCGGGAGGGTGTCGGTGCCGAGGTCGATGGCCAGGATCTGCATCACCGTGAGCGGCAACGGGATGGCACCGCCGGCGAGCGCGAACACCAGGAAGGGGACGACCTCGGGGACGGCGTGGGTGAAGATGTAGACGATGAACTTGCGGATGTTGTCGTACGTCCGCCGCCCGGCCTCGACGGCCGCCACGATGGTGGCGAAGTTGTCGTCCGTCAGCACCATCGTCGCCGACTCGCGGGCCACGTCCGTGCCGGAGCGGCCCATGGCGACGCCGATGTCGGCGCGCCGCAGGGCGGGGGCGTCGTTGACGCCGTCTCCGGTCATGGCCACGGTGTGGCCTTCGGCGCGCAGCGCGTCCGCGATCCGGAGCTTGGCCTCGGGCGAGGTGCGGGCGAAGATCACCTCCTCGCCCCGGGCGAGCAGTGTGTCCAGTTCCGGCTCGCTCATCGCCGCCAGCTCCGTGCCGGTGACGATGCGGGAACCGCGGTGGCCGATGCCGACCTGCGCGGCGATGGCAGCCGCGGTCAGACCGTTGTCACCGGTGACGACGTGCACGGTGATGCCGGCCCGGTGGGCGAGCGTGATCGCGTCGGCGACCTCGGGCCGGGCCGGGTCGGCCATGGCGATCAGGCCGACCAGGCACAGTTCACGCTCGGCCTCCTCACGGCGGGCGGGCGGCGGTGCGCCGGCCGGCAGCCGACGCACGCCCACGGCGAGCACCCGCAGGCCCCGGACGGCCAGGACACCGACGGCGTGGGCCACCTCGGTCCGGTCGTCCGGTGTGAGAGCCCGCTCCGCGCCGTGGTCGAGGAGGTACGTGGCGCGGAGGAGCACCTCCTCCGGCGCGCCCTTGGTGTGCAGGACGACCGTGCCGTCCTCGGCGTCGGCGGTGGTCATCAGCTTGATGCGGGGGTCGAAGCGGTACATGGCCCGGCGGTCGAGATCACGCTGCTCGGGAGGGCACGGCACGCCGAGCAGGTCGGCCAGGTCGAGCAGCGCGAGCTCGGTCGGGTCGCCGTGCCCCGTGTCCGGATGAGCCGTCGTGCAGGCGGCCGCCGCCTCGGCGACCAGCCGCACCTGCGGCGGGACGTCCGGCAGGGCGTCGACCGCGCTCTCGCCGCCCGGCGTCCAGACCGCCGTCACCAGCATCCGGTTCTCGGTCAGCGTGCCCGTCTTGTCGGTGCACACGACCGTCGTGGAACCCAGCGTCTCGACGGCGGACAGGCGCTTGACCACCGCGCCGCGCCGGGCCAGGTCGCGCACTCCGGAGGCCAACGCGAGGGTGATGGTCGGCAGCAGGCCCTCCGGAACGTTCGCCACCAGCAGGCCGATCGCGAAGCTCACCGCGGCGGCGAGTGAGAGGCCCGCGGCGAGACCGATCGGCAGGAAGGCCAGCCCGACACCGACCGCGACCACCGCGATCAGCCGGGCGGCCCGCTTGACCTGGTGCTCCAGCGGGCTCTCCTCACGGTGGGTGCGCTGGCTGAGCGCCGCGATCCGGCCGAGCTCGGTGTGCATGCCGGTGGCGGTGACCACCGCCCGGGCCTGGCCACCCGTGCACGTCGTCCCGGAGAACAGCAGGTCGCGGGCGTCCAGCAGCGAGCCCTCGACATCCGCCAGTTCCGCCGAGCGGAACACCGGCACCGACTCACCGGTCAGCGCCGACAGGTCGACCTCGACGCCTCCCGCGAGCAGCCGGGCGTCGGCGGAGATCCGCTCGCCCTCCTCGACCACCAGTACATCCCCCGGGACCAGCGAGCGTGCGGCCACGTCCCGCCGGGCGCCGTCGCGCACCACGGTCGTCTGCTCCGGCAGGAACGCGGCCAGAGCCTCCACCGCCCGCTCGGCCTGCTGCTCCTGGGCGAAGGCGAGCGCGGCGTTGAGCAGGATCACCGCGACGATCGCCACCGCCAGCGCCGGGGCCCCACTGACCGCCGCGAGCGCGGCCGCGAGGGCCAGCAACAGGGCGAGCGGGTGGGTGAACTGCTGCGCGAGCTCGCGGGGCCAGCGCCGCCCGCCGCGCCGGGCGAGGGTGTTGGGGCCGTACACGGCCTGGCGCCGGAGCACCTCGCGCTCCGCCAGACCCGCCGGTGACGTGCGCAGATCCCGGAACAGCAGTGCGATCGGCTCGCGCGGGTCGGGGGCGTCCGAGCGGTCGGACGGCCGGAGCTCGGCGGTCGGTGCCATGTTCCCTCCCCAGTGGTCGTGGGGCCGCCCGGTGACCCCGGGCCCTGTACCAACCGTAGGCAGCGGTCCGGGTCCCGCGGCAGGGCCGACCGGCCCCGGAAACCGGGTGAGCGGCCATGGCCCGGGTGCCGACGACGGCTCACGCTGAAGCTGTCGGCCTCGCCACGCGAACCGACGGCAGAGGCACACGAAGGAGGAGCGCCATGAAGAAGCAGAGGGTCCTGGTGGCCTACGGCAGCAAGCACGGCGCCACGGCCGGCATCGCCCAGGAGATCGGCCGGACCTTGGACCAGGACGGGTTCGACGCCGTCGTCGTCCCCGCCGCAGAGGTACAGGACGTGTCGGACTTCGACGCCGTTTTTTCTCGGCAGCTCGCTCTACGCGGGCCACTGGCACCGCGACGCCCTGCGCTGCGCGCATGACCACGCCGAGGCCCTGGCCCGGCGCCCGGTCTGGCTGTTCAGCAGCGGCCCGGTGGACAGCTCCGCCGAGCAGCACGACATCCCGCCGGTGCACGGAGCCGCGAAGGAGGTGCGGCACCTGCACGCCCGCGGGCATCTCACCTTCGGCGGCAGTGTCACGGCGGACACCCCGGGCCGGATCGCCCGCAGCCTCGTCAGACACGGCAAGGGCGGCGACTTCCGCAGCCCGGAGCACATCCAGCGCTGGGCGCACGAGATCGGGAACGCGCTGCGCCCCCCGGAGGCGACGTAACGCCGGGGCGGGACGTCCGCGGGGGCTCAGCGGCCCAGCCCTCGGGGCCGAGCGGCCCTGGCACGGGGGAGCCCCGGCGGAGGAGGGTTGAGGTGTGCCCAGCCGGAGCGCGCAACCGTCGTCGGACCGGACCGAGGAGCCTCAGATGTCCACCGCCCAGTACCAGCCGTCCACTGCCGGGGCCCCGTCGGCCGACGGCGTCGGCGCGCTCACCGGGCCGCTCGGCGCTGAGGGCCACGAGACCGGGACGGACCCGGACCGGGCGTCCGTCCGGTTGGCCCCCCACCTGGTGGGCGCCGTCGTCCTCGACGCGGACGGTGTCCTGACCGACTCCCAGCCGCTGCGCACGATGGCCTGGCAGGACACTCTCGACGCCTATCTGGCCCAGTACGCGCACGTCACCGGTCGTCCGCAACGCCCCCTCGATGCCACGTCCGACCTGCCCGCCCACCTGACCGGCCGACTCGACGTGGACACCGGGGCCGCCCTCCTGGCCGAACGCCCGGTGATCGCCGACCTGGCCGTCCATCACCTCGGTCCGTCGGGGGAAGACCTGCTGCGCTTGCTGGTCCGCCACCAGGACCAGCGTTTCGAGGAACTCCTGAACTCCCGGGGCGCGCCGCCGCGTACCGGCGCCGTCCGGTTGCTGCGGGCCTTGCGTACCGCCGGCATCCGTACGGCGGCGGTCTCCACCAGCCGGCGCGGCACGCTCCTGCTTCACCGTGCCGGGCTGGACGACCTGGTGGACGCCTGTGTGGACGCCGGGGACGCTGGTCACTACGGGCTCGCCGGACCGCCCGACCCGGGCCTGTACGAGCTGGCGCTGAGACTGCTGCGGACCGCAGCGGCGCGCTCGGTGCTGCTGGCAGGCACGCCAATGGGCACGGCGGCCGGTGTCCGGGCCGGATTCGGCCGGACGGCTGCGATCTCCTTCGATCACGAAGGGCCCTCGGCGCCGTGGCTGACCGGGGAGCCCCTCGTACGCGGACTGGGCGCTGTCGCGGTCGCCGCGTAGCGGCTGGGTCATCAGCAGACGAGAACACGCTCACCCGATCGCGGTACGACCGTTCAGCCGAGTTGTGGTCGATGTTCCGTGCCACGGAGGACGTACCGAGGATGACCGTCATGAGCCTGGCCGTGTGCGGACCGCAGCATCGCAATGGGGCGCTCCAGAGGATCAGGGTGTCCGGGTTCAGCTCGGTCGTCGCCTACGGGTCCGGATGCACCGGTCTCTCCCTTCAGCCAGTGTTGCCTGATGCGGCCCTGGCCCGAATCGGCCGCCACGGGTGTGGTGAGGTCGGCTAGGGTGCCCCCGGCCGGATCGATCACTGGTGTTCAAGCGCCCGGTGCACGGCCACAATGCGCTTGCGGGTGCCGAGCAGGCTCAGCACGGCGTCTGCGTAGAGTCCCGCCGCGCTCTCCCCGAATTCCAGCCCGCAGGCGACGTCACGGCGATTCCCGCCCTGCCACCAGACCCGCAGGATCAACTTCTGCTCGTCTGTCAGCACCCGAGCAACGCCCACCGGGGCCGAACGGGTCGGCAGACCGGACTGGCACGCCCGCGCGAAGGTATGGATTCCCAATGATGTTGTCGAGCCCGAGGAGTGACTTCTCGTGACGGCATCGCTGTGACCGAGCGTTTGGCGAGCTGAGCCCCGGCGGTCGAGGCGGGTGTCACTTGGTCGCAGTATCTGGCGCCGCCCGATTGTGACCGGCGACTGAAACGACTGGACACCCCGGCCTCGTACCGCTGGGGCGCCTGTGGCCGGTACGCGGTCGACGCTCCGCCTCCGTGCTCAGCGGTCCAGGCGGCGCTTGCTGAGCCAGGTGACCATCTCGGGGTCGTGATGGTCGAAGAACAGCGTGGTACCGGTGTCGAGGGCGGCTACGGCGGCCATCTGGTCGGCGGTGAGTTCGACGTCGAAGACGTCGATGTTCTGCGCCATCCGGTCGGGGTTGACCGACTTGGGGATGGTGACGATGTCGCGCTGGATCAGCCAGCGGAGCACGACCTGGGCCACGGACTTGCCGTGGGCCTTGCCGATCTCGCTGAGGGCGGGGTGGGTGAACAGGTCATTCTTGCCTTCGGCGAAGCCGCCCCAGGACTGGTGCTGGACGCCGTGCTCGCGCATGAGGGCGTGGTCGGTGGTGCGCTGGAAGAACGGGTGGGTCTCGATTTCGTTCGGGAGGCTGTGCCTCTCCCGGTCGGGGTCTTCGGGCGCCGTTCCCAGAGCGACCCACCGCCCCCCGGGGGCCCGGCAACCCTGGGGGCCCGGCAACCCTGGGGCGAGTCGCGATCTGCTGCGCGAGCAGCGTCGGCACAGTGCGGTGCACGCAGGGCTGCATGTCCTCCAGCGAACACCACCCGCCGCGTCCGCAGGGCATGGAAGGAGACCCTGACGAGGTCCCCCATGCCTCCGCTGCGCGCGGTGCCCGGCCGTAGGGTCGGGGTATGGACCGACGCAGCGAGATCCGCGACTTCCTCACCACCCGCCGCGCCCGCGTCACCCCCGAGCAGGCCGGCCTCACCCTCTCCCCGCTCTCCGGCGCCCGCCGCGTCCCCGGCCTGCGCCGCGAGGTATTGTCGCCGGCCATCCGTATGCCCTGGAGCTGGGTGGGTGAGGGGATGACGGCGCGCTTCGGGTCGTACTGGGGCGGCTTGACGCCGTCGAACGGGTTCTCGTCGTAGAGGCCGAGGCGGTGGGCGTCGAGGAGGATCGCCTTCGGCTTGTCGAAGGCGTTGGACTGGGTGGCGAGGCCGACGCCGTTGCGCTCCGTTGTCTGGATGAAGGCCTCGACGACCTTGCGGTCGAAGGTGCCCATCCGGCGGCTGCGGAAGGCGGCCATGAAGAACTTCGCCCACAGGCGGAGCACCAGGACGAACATGAACAGCTCGACGCTCCACAGGTGCAGGCTGTTGACGTACTTCCCGACTGCGGAGACGTGCCACCACGCGGGCCCCTTCAGGGCCAGCAGGCCCCCGCTGGCCAGCACCACGGTCAGGGAGGAGACCGTGAGGACGCCGAAGACGTACACCCACGAGGCCATGAAGGCCGGCTGGCTGTCGGGCAGCAGCTTTTCCGGCGGCAGCGCGACCAGCCGACGGCGTACCGCGGCCGTCCAGCCAGGCTCGGGAGTCCGGGCCTCGGTGCTCATCCGCGGCGCCGTCCGCGCGGGAAGGGCAGCAGCAGCGCGAGCACGAAGACCAGGATCATCAGGGCGATCACCACCAGGTTGGCGACGGAGATCTGTACCACGCCCCAGTGGATGTAGTGCCCCGTGCCGTCGAGGTCGATCGGCGCGGCCTGCGTTCGTGGGCTGTCGTGTCCGGATCCAGTCATGGGCCCCGACCTCCTCGATCAGATGGAAGTGAATTGGTCCTGACACCTCCGGGCCGGTAGCGCGGCGACACGGCCGAAGAGGGCCCGGGGCGGGTGAGGCTTCACCACGCCCTCGGTACGGCGCCCGCGGCTGAGTGTCGCGTTTCGGTGCTCCGCTGTGGACAAGGCGCCACCGGGCTTCACCCGATGACCCGAGCGACCCGACCGCTTCCGAGCGAAGGAGGTGACGCAGAGGACGGGCGGCGGCCCGGGGTCGGTGTCGGACGTTGGAGACTCGGTCGAGCGCGCCCGCCGTAGTGGTGACGGCCCTCGCGAGTCCGTCGGCTGCCGAGCGGTCCACGCGGATGGCGCGGGCTGTTTGCGCGGCGGCGGCAGCGCCCTGCGCGGTGCCGTCGTCGCGGTCAGCTGAGGCGGTTGACCAGGGCGGTGAAGAGCGCAGGAGCGCGGGTGGCCAGTGGGACGATTCGCGGGGCCAGTAGCGGGCTGGCGCGGATGCGTACCAGTGCGTCGGTGAGCAGGCGGTGGTTGAGGGTGGCCCGCCGCCACGCCTGCTCGTACTCCTGCGGTCGGCCGGCGCGTACGCAGCGCACCAGGTGGGCGGCACCGGTGAGGGAGAGCGAGATGCCCTCACCGGTGAGCGCGTCGATGTAGCCGGCGGCGTCGCCGACCAGCAGGACGCGTCCGGCCACCCTGGCCCGGACCCGTCGGCGCATCGGTCCGGCGCCCCGGACGGCCGAGGCGGCCTGGGCGGCGAGGCGGTGACGGAGCGCGGGGAACGCGGGCAGCAGTGCGTCGAACGGCATTCGCTCGCCGGTCAGGATGGCGACGCCGATCAGGTCCGGTCCCAGCGGGGTGACGTACGCCTCGCCGAGTGCGGACCAGTGGACTTCCACGCAGTCGGTCCAGGGCGCCACCTCGAAGTGCCGCCGCAGTCCGTAGCGCGGTGGTCGCGGGTCGGGGCGTTCCAGGCCCAACTGCCGCCTGATGGGCGAGTGCAGGCCGTCCGCGGCGACCAGGTGGCGGGCGGTGAGGCCGGCGGCGGTGACGCTGTCGCCGTCCTGGTGGACGGCGGTGACCTTCCTCGGCAGCATCGGCACGCCGAGCTCGGCCGCCCGGCGCGACAGCGCCGCGTGCAGGACGGTGCGCCGTACGCCCATCCCTGCTTCGTGGCGGAACCTGCCCTCGGCGCGGTGGCGGTCGTCGAGGTAGCGGATGCCGTGGATCGGGTGGCCGGCCAAGGTCGCCCCCAGCGCGGCCAGGGCGCGGACGGCCCCGGGCATCAGTCCCTCGCCGCACGCCTTGTCGATCGGGGCCGGCCGTGGTTCGACGACCACCGCGTCGAGCCCGGTCAGGGCGGCGTGGATCGCGGTGGCGAGGCCGGCGGGTCCGCCGCCGGCGACCAGCAGGTCGATCACGCCGGCACCGCGGCGCAGCCGGTCAGGGCGGCGTTCTCGCAGCGCAGCCGGGTGGCGAGCAGGGGCAGGTTGAGCAGGGTGAAGACGGCCGCGGTGAGCCAGGCGCCGTGGACGAGGGGCAGAGCGGCCCCTTCGGCGACGACGGCGAGGTAGTTGGGGTGGCTGAGCAGCCGGTAGGGACCCGTGGTGACCAGGGGCAGTCCGGGCACCACGATGACCCGGGTGTTCCAGCGCGGCCCCAGCGTGCCGATGCACCACCAGCGCACTGCCTGGGCGCCGAGTGCCAGGGCGAGCATCGGCCAGCCGAGGGCGGGCGGGAACGGACGGTCGGCGAACCGGACCTCGGCCAGACAGCCGGCCAGCAGCCCGGCGTGGAGCAGGACCATCACGGGGTAGTGGCCGCGGCCGTACTCGACGCCGCCGCGCGCACGGCTCCAGGCGGCGTTGCGTCGCGCGACGGCGAGTTCCGCGAGGCGTTCGGCGGCCACCAGGAGGATCAGCAGGGTGTAGGGGAGCACACGGACCTACCAGCGGAGCAGGACGAGTTCGGAGCAGAAGCCCGGCCCCATGGCGAGGAGCAGACCGGGCGTGCCGGGCGGCGGCGGGCACAGTTCGAGGGTGTCTCGCAGGATGTGCAGTACCGAGGCGGAGGAGAGGTTGCCGACCCGGGACAGCGAGCGCCGCGTCAACTCCAGCGCCCGTGTGTCAAGTCCGAGTGCTTCGCCCAGGGCGTCCAGCACCTTGGGCCCGCCCGGATGGGCGACCCAGCCGGTGACGTCCGGCGGCTTCAGGTCGTGCTCGGCGAGGAAGGCCCGGACGTCCTCGCCGACGTGCAGGCGGACCAGCTCGGGCAGTTCGGCGCCGAGTACGATCTTGAATCCGGTGTCGCCGATGTCCCAGCCCAGCGCGCGCTCGGTGCCGGGGTACAGCCGGCTGCGGGTGGCCACCACCTCGGGGCCCGCGCACTCCTGGCCGAGCGGGTGCTGCCGGCCGACGGCCACCAGCACGCCGGCGCCGTCGCCGAACAGCGCGCCGGCCACCAGGTTCTGCACCGAGGTGTCGGTGCGCTGCAGGGTGAGCGAGCACAGTTCGACCGAGAGCAGAACCGCGACCTGGGCGGGATGTCCCTCAAGGTAGTCGTGCAGCCGGGCCAGGCCCGCCGCGCCCGCGACACAGCCGAGGCCGAAGACGGGCACGCGCTTCACGTCCGGCCGCAGGCCCACCCGCCCGGCCAGCCGGGCCTCCAACGAGGGCGCGGCGATGCCCGTCACGGAGGTGGAGATCACCAGGTCGACATCCTCGGGTGCCAGCCCGGCCGCCGCCAGGGCACCGGTCAGGGCCTGCTCGGCGAGCTCCACCCCGGCTTCGACGAACAGGTCGTTGGCCTGCCCGAAGCCGTCCAGCTCCTGGTAGCGCTCCAGCGGCAGGACCAGGTGGCGGGTGCCGACGGTGGAGGTGGCGTGCAGTCGTTCCAGCACTCCGCGTTCCCCGTCGGGCGGCAGGCACATTGCCGCGAGGGCATCGGTGATCTCGCCCTGCTCGTACCGGTGCGGCGGGAGCACCCCGTGGACGGCGGCGACTCTGGTCATCCGGCCATGCTATGGCCAAGATGACTGTTCATCATGAAATGGCCGCATTCGGCAGTTTGCCCGATCTAGCATGGGGCGGTGCACACCGTCGGATCCCAGTACACGCCCGCGGCCGGGCAGTCCCGTCCGGGCGCGGGCGGCCCGGTCCGTGGCCTGCTGGCCGCCTCCCATGCCCTCCCGTCGATCGCCGTCACCGCCGTGATCACCGCCCTGGCGGCCGCTTCCGGGCGGGGCCCGGCGGGCAGTGCGCTGGCGGCCTCGGCGGTGCTCGCCGGGCAGCTGTCGGTGGGCTGGTGCAACGACCGCGTCGATCTGCGCCGGGACCTTGCCACCGGGCGGGGTGACAAGCCACTGGTGGCCGGTGCGGTGCGCCCGCGGACCGTGGCCGTCGCCTCCGGGTGCGCGCTCGCGCTGTGCGTTCCGCTGTCGCTGGCCAACGGGCTCGCGGCCGCCGCGGTTCACCTGGCCGGGGTCGCTGCGGCCTGGTCGTACAACCTGGGGGTCAAGCGCACGATGCTCTCCTGGCTGCCCTACGCCGCGGCCTTCGGGCTGCTGCCGGCCTTCGTCACCCTCGCGCTGCCCGGACACCCCTGGCCGGCCGGATGGGTGATGGTCGCCGGTGCACTGCTGGGCACGGGAGCCCACGTCACCAACGTCCTGCCCGACATCGACGGCGATCTGGCGACGGACGTCCGGGGCCTGCCCCAGCGTCTCGGCCCGCGACCGGCGAGGGTCCTGGCTGCCGTGCTGCTGCTCGCCGGGGCGTTCGTCCTCGTCCTGGGACCGTCCGGGCGGGCCGGCGCCGCGGGTTCGACCTCACTCGCCCTCACCGGCGCGCTGGCACTCGCCGTCGCGTGGCCGCCGCGGTCCGACCCGCGCAGCCGGCTGCCCTTCCTGGCCACCCTCGCCCTGGCCGCCCTCGACGTCGGCCTGCTCCTGCTGCGCGGCGCCGTTCTCACCTGACGCTGCGCATGGAAGGCCGAGGGCGGGCGTGGTGGACGGAGTCCATCACGGCCTGCGTGACGAGCTGGGCGCGCCGTGGCCAGCCGGGCCTTGAGCCGGACCGCGTCGGTCAGGTGCTGGCCGAACAGCCCGGCCGCGTTCACATATCCGATGGCACGTCAGTTATACGGCGCAAGCCGTGGTGTCGACCTGCAATGCGTCCTGGGTTGACGCCGTGTTCCTTGGCGGCGTTTCACGCCGTAAGGCCTCGTGCCTGGAAATGGGGCTCGCGGCTCCGGGGCTCGCCTCGAAGCCAGGCGTGACGCGATGGTCCAAGTTCGGGCCTCCACGTGGATCGGCGTACGACCCACCGGCACTTCCCCTGTCCCGGCATGGCACCGGCCTCACCCTGCGACGCCTCGGCCAGGACTGATCCTGTGGCCGTGGGGTGAGGCGCAGGAAACCTCTCGGGTGGAATTTCTGGTCGAACGTCGTGCGGGGGAATTTTCAAATATAAACTCATGTGCATGGCGGGCCCGAATTCTCCCGGTAAGGAGTACCCTGGAAACTACCGGGAGAAGTTACCGGTAGGACGATCGCGAGGAGGCGAATATGCGGATCACTGAGGCAGGATTTCTGGCTCTGCGACTCGTGATCGAAAAAATGTCCGCCTTTTCGGCGGGAAAGATCACAGGGTGAATGGGAGTCGGGGGGTGTGGATTCAGATCCTGTTGCCCCGGTCGGCGCTATGTTCATGCAGGCCGGAAGGCCGTTCCCCGCAGCGGTGCGGGGAACGGCCTTTTTTCAGGGCGGGGCCGTGCGCGAACAGGACCGGCCGGCAGTTGTTCGCGGGTGAACCTCTCCGGCGATTGGCAACCGTTGCGGAGGATGTCCCGTGGCTCAACGGTTCATGAGTGCCAGGGAGACTGCGGAGCATATGACCATGTCGGTCCCGTGGCTGTACGGGGAGGTTTCCCGCGTGGGTCCCGTGCCGTACGGGTTCGGGCGCGGGAAGAACGCGAAGCTGCAGTTCAAGGTGTCCGACGTTGATGCTCGGGTGAAGCGGCAGCGCATGTCGGTCGGGTGACCTGAACGGCCGGAGCGACGAGGAGGGCCTGCCCCCCACCGGGGCGGGCTCTCCTCGTTCGGGCGGCGAGGCCGAGGTCGTGCGGGCACCTCGACCACCGGCTCTCGGGGTGCCCGCACTCCCGGAAGAAGCTGTCCATGCCGCGGGCGAGGTTGATGGTGGCCCTGGTTGTCGACTCCCGGGCGCGTTGCCGACCTTTTGCTGACCCCGGCTGGTCGACCAAGCCCCCGACCCGGGAAGAACCGTGAAACGCGTGGTCGCTGGCGGAACTTCATCGGGCGGTCAACGGAGGGCATCGCGCAGGCCCGCGCCGGCTGGACGGCCGGGACCCGCTTCGGTGAGGTCCACGGCTGCGCCGGCGACCGGCTGCCTGCCCCGGAGCTGCCCGCCGTGCCCTTGAAGGCGCGGGGCGCGAACGCTGACCCGCGGAGCCCGGATCGGCGCTCGCCGGCGGGCCGGTCGGGTGGACGGCCGGGCAGTGGGCGGTCAGGTTCCTCGTGTGTGGTGGCCTCATCGCAGGGCGAGTGCGCCGTCCGTGGCCGGGCGGTCAGCCGGTGAGGTCGTAGAGTTCGGCGGTCCAGTCGATGCGGGTGTGCTCGGTGCCCTGGGGGACGAGGGCGAAGCTCTCGCGGCGGAGCCAGCGCCGGACCTGGCGGGTGGGGAGGCCGATGAGGGCGATGTCGGCCCGGTTCCTGAGCATGACGCGCAGGGAGGCGCGGGCGTGGCAGGTGCAGGGAGGCCAGATGCGGACGTCGCCGAGGCCGGTGGGTTGGTGGAGGCCTTCCCAGAGGAGGTCGCGGGAGAAGTGCCAGGTGCCGGCTTCGGCGGCGGGGCCGAGGAATTCGAGTGCGACGGCGAGCGGGTCGTCGCTGCGGTGGGCGAGGTGTACCGGGACGTCGACGCTCTGGTGCTCGCCGAGGACGAGTCGGGCGTCGACACGGAGCGCCGGACGGCCGGGGCGCCGGTGGCTGGCGGTGCGGCGCTCTCGCCTCGGGCCCTGGGAGCTGCCGGGAGCAGGGCGAGGCGTAACCGCTCCCAGGCTGGGAAACGGTGCCGGGGCGGATGTTCCGGCCGTGCACCGCGAGGTGACGATCCGCGCACCGTTCGCCCGGTGTGCAGGACGGGGCGCGGGCTCATTGGTGTCACGCCCGTGCGGTCCGGCGGTCGGGGAGAGGTCCGGCCGGCGGTCGCGCCGCCGGCCGCCGTAGCAGTCGGGGTGGCCACAACTGCCTTGCACTGCACGGGGCTTGGGTGAGCGAAGCGCTTCCGCGGCCTTGCGCGCGGAACCTCTTCCGGCGGTCGGCGACGCCCGGGGCGGCAGCCGTCCGGCACCGGCGGAGTCACCGAATCCTCGGTTTGTTGAACGTTTGTCCGTCCCGATTCGCTCCTTGTATGAATGGCGCCGGGAGGCTTTTGATCATGCAGAGGTGGATCCAGCGCTCGCGTTCCGGAGGCGAGGCGCTGCAGACGTTGGTGGACGGCCTGGCCGAGGAGCTCGGGCGTTCCGTCGTCCTCGACGACCCGTTGGTGCGGATGATCTGCACCAGCCGGCACTTCGGCGACGAGGACCGGGTGCGGGTGCGCACCCTGCTGCAGGGCATCGCGGACGACGAGGCCATCCGCTACGTGCTGTCGCAGGGGGTCGCCCAGTGGACCCGTCCCGGGGTCCTGCCGGGCCGCGACGACCTGGGGCTGCAGCCGCGCTACTGCGTCCCGGTCCGCGAGCGGGGCCACATGCTCGGCATCCTCATGGTCGTGGCGGCGGGCGCGCCCCTCACCGAGGCCGAGCGGAAGGCCATCGACGAGGTGGCCCGCGCCGTGGCGGTCGAGATGTATGCCGAGCGGCTGGCCTCGGACGACGACGAGGAGCACACCCGTCGGCTGGTGAGCCGACTGACCGGCTCGGACTCGGTGCAGCGCTGTGCCGCGCACCAGCGCCTGGTCGACGACGGCCTCCTGCCGGCCGGCCCCCACGCCGTGGTGACCAGTGTGGCCGTCTCCGGGCAGCGGGGACCCTCCGGCCAGATCGAGGTGGCGCTGCGCGGTGCGCTGGAGCCGCTCCGGCAGACCCGGACGGCGCGCGGCCTGCCGATGGTCGACCAGGACCGGGCGGTGCTGGTGCAGGTCTTCGATCGGGAACCGGCGGAGGAGGACCTGGACCTGCAGGGCCGCGGCATCGTCCGCTCCCTGACGACGTTCCTGGGCCCGGGGCCGGTCGTGGCAGTGGGCGTGGGCGGGCGCCGGACGGCACTGGCCGACGCGTGGATCTCCTACGACCAGGCCCGGGTGGCGGTGCGCGCGGCCCGCCGGCTGCCCCGACTGGAGGGCATCGGCGACTGGGAGCGGCTCGGGGAGTATGCCGTCCTCCTCCAACTGCCCGAGAGCGCGCTCAACGAATCCCTCCTGCCCAAGCCGCTGCGGCGGCTGCTGGCGAACGGCGGCGGCAACTCCCGGCTGGAGGAGACCCTGCGCTGCTTCCTGGACAACGCCGGTTCGGTGCCCAGGACCGCGGAGGTCCTGGAGCTGCACCGCACCTCGCTGTACTACCGGCTGCGCCAGATCCAGGAGATCACGGGCCTGGACCTGGACGACGGCGCGCACCGCCTGGAGCTCCACCTGGGGCTGCGGCTGTGGGACCTGCTGCAGGCCCCGGCGGAGGCGGCCTTCCCGTAGGCCGCGAGCGCCCGGGCGCGGCGTCGCGAAGTGATGGTGCTGCAGAGCCCTGTTGCTACAGAGCGATGAAGCTTCGTCGGGCAATCCCTACGTCGGTCGGTGGTCAACGGGTTCACGTCACCGCGAGAATCCTCACGACGAGCTGCCGCTCATCCCCCCGGCGACCTGCGGGTTCCGGATCCCGGACCCGCGAGCCGATACGAACGGACAAGAACGAGCACCATGCACCGACTGACCACGAACGACGGCGTGCGCCCGGCCCGCGACGTCCTCGACCGCATCGACGTGCCGACCCCGGTGCCCGGCTGCGAGGGGAGCCACGTGGACCCGGAGTCCCAGCGCTCCATCGCCGAGCGGATCCCCGGCGCCGGACTCCACGTGTTCCCGAGGACCGTGGCGAGTTCGCACGTCCCGTTCCTGGAGAACCCCGGCGGGTTCAGCGCCGTCGTGGAGACGGTCCCCTCCTGAACCGCCCCGCCGCCGACGGTGCCACCACCGGGCATCGGACGGCGGGCGACCCTCCCCAACACCCTGTACCGAAACCCTCGAACCGGTCGGAGCCTCCCGTGATCCCGTCGGGTCCCTCACCCATGCCCGAAACCGCGCACCACCTGCTCGATCAGGCCGCCGACGCCTGCATCGAGGTCCTGTCCCCGCCGCCCGGGGCCGATCCCGAGGACTGCCTCTACGTCGTGCTGCACGTCCAGGGGGTGGCCTCGGTGCGGCGGCACGGGGTCAGTACGGTACTGGCTCCGGGGGATCTGCTGATCGGTACGTCGCCGTATCCGGCGGGGTTGCTGCGGGATGCGGGGTGTCGGATGGTCCGTTTCCGTGTCCCGTGCTTCTACCTGGGGGTGCGGCACTCGGATGTGCGGCGTACGGGTGGGCTGGTGGCGCGGGGGAGTGAGGGGGTGGGTTCGCTCGCTTCGCAGTTCCTCCGGACGCTGGCGGGTCGGGGCGGGGTGCACCGGGCGCGGCCGGGTGATCATTTGGCGCGTGGCGTGTCGGACATCGTGGCGATCCTGGTGTCGGAGTTGCTGGAGCGTGAGGGTCCCGAGCGTCCGGGTGGGTCGGCGGAGTTGTTGGCGCGGATCCGTGGTCATATCGAGGAGAATCTCGCGGATCCGGATCTGGGGCCGGAGTCGATCGCGCGGGCGCAGCACATCTCGGTGCGCTATCTGCACAAGTTGTTCCAGCAGGACGGGATGACGGTGGGCCAGTGGGTGCGTCGGCGCAGGTTGGACGCGTGCCGTCGGGAGCTGGAGCGTCCGGCCCGTCGGCAGGCCAGTGTGTCCGCGGTCGCGCACCGGTGGGGTTTCGTCAGCCACTCCCACTTCAGCCGGGCGTTCCGTGACGCCTACGGGGTCTCGCCCCGCGAATGGCAGGCCTACGCCGCCCAGACCGACAGCCGGAACACGGCCTCCTGACTCCTTCACCACGGCCGCTTCCACACTCTGCCGATCCCGCCGGTGCCCGGCGACGGCGGCGCGCTGGGTTTCTTGTCGGCGGCACCGGGCGGGAGACGGAGCGCACTGTGCGACGGGGGCGGGGCGGCCGGGCCGCGAGGGGCCCGGCCGCCGTCGGCGACCGCGTCGGGCCGGTCAGCGGTCGGTGTGGATCTCGGCGATGTAGCCGCCGGGGAACTGCACCGTCGCGCTGTCCCGGCCGCCCGCGCGGACGGGTCCCGACAGCACCGTCGCGCCGGCGGCCCCGGCCCGGTCCAGGGTGGCGCCGAGGTCGGGCACGCCGTAGCCGGTGAGTTCCCGGCCGTACGGGTGGGGCAGGTGGCCGTCCGTCACGGCGACGGTGGTGGTGCCGAAGCCGGAGGTGAGGCGGACGAGCCGGTACGTGGTGCCGGGCAGGCCGATGGCGGCGCCGTCGGCCCTCCGGTCGTCGGAGACGATCCGGCCCCGGGTGAAGGCGAGGTAGCTGTGCAGGAAGGAGCCGACCGCGTCCGGCGACAGGTAGAGCCGGTTCTCCGGCACGCTGACCAGGGCGGGGTAGGACGGCGGGGTGGTGTGGACGTACAGCTGGGCGTTGATCCCGCCCGGGAACTGGACGACGGCGTCGCGGCCGATCGGGTCGGCGAACGGTGCCACGGTGACGGTCGCGCCGTCGGCACGGGCGGCGCGGACGGCCTGGTCGAGGTCGGTCACCAGCCAGCCGGTCCGTTCGGTGCCGAAGGGGTACGGCACGGGCGTGGTGTAGTCGAACACCGACAGCGTGCCGACCGGGGACACCACCAGCTCGGAGAGCGTCCGGCTGGGCGTCGGCGTCACCTGGGTGGAGACCGGGCCGATCGTGGTGCCGCCGAAGGTGGACGTCCAGCTGGTCACGAAGGCCTGCTCGGTGCCGGGCGCGACGTAGACGTGGGTGGAGTCGTACTGCGGGCCGACGGCGAACTGCTGCTGGGTGCCCGGCCGTTCGGCCGGCGTGCCCTGGGCCGCGCTCCGGGACGTGCCCTGGCCGGCGGAGGCGGCCGAGGCGGCCGAGGCGGCGGGGACCGCGGTCAGGGCGGCGAGTACCGCCACCAGCGGGACCATGCGGCGGGCCGAGCGGAGCTTCATGGGTGACCTCCTGGTCGTGGCGAACGCCCGGCGTCCCTGGAAGGGGATACCGGGCGTGAGTGTGTGGCCGGTGGGGCCAGTGGGGCTGGTGTGGCCGGTACCGCCGTCGCCGTTCGGGCCCGGGGCGGCGACGGCGGTACCGGGGTCGGGCGGACGGCCGCGGGTCGAGGGTGTCGCGGCCGTCCGGGTCACTTGGCGAGGAAGGCGAGCAGCGCGGAGTTGACCTCTTCGGAGTGGGTCCAGAGCAGGCCGTGCGGAGCGCCCTCGATCTCGACGTACTCGGCGGAGGGCAGGGCCCGGTGGAAGGGGCGGGCGGTGTTCTCGATGGGCAGGGTGCGGTCGCCGGTGCCGTGCAGGATCAGGGCGGGCACGTCGATGCGGGCGATGTCGGCGCGGAAGTCGGTGTACCAGGTGGTGGGTGCGGCCGAGGCGGCGAAGGCGCCGCCGGCGGTGGCGACGTTCCAGCTGTTGCGGACGGCCTCCTCGCTGATCCGGGTGCCGAGGTTCTCGTCCAGGTTGTAGAAGTCGTTGAAGAAGTCGGTGTAGAAGGCGAACCGGTCGGCCTTCACGGCGGCGACGATGCCGTCGAAGAACTCCTGGGGGGCGGCGCCGTCCGGGTTGTCGTCGGTCTTGAGCAGGTACGGCTCCAGCGAGGCGAGGAAGGCGACCTTGGCGATGCGCTCGGTGCCGTAGGTGCCCACGTAGCGGGCGGTCTCGCCGGTGCCCATGGAGAAGCCGACCAGGACGGCGTCGCGCAGGTCGAGGGTCTCCAGCACGGTGTGGAGGTCGGCGGTGAAGGTGTCGTAGTCGTAGCCGGTGGTGGGCTGCGAGGACTGGCCGAAGCCGCGGCGGTCGTAGGTGATGACCCGGTAGCCGGCCTCCAGCAGGGCGGCGCTCTGGCGCTCCCAGGACTTGCCGTTCAGCGGGAATCCGTGGATGAGGACGACCGGCTGGCCGGTGCCGTGGTCCTCGTAGTAGAGGTCGATGGAGGCGGAGTTCTCCTGGCCAACGGTGATGTACGGCATGGGTCTTCCCTTTCGTGCGGCAGCTGCTCGCGGCAGCGTCTTACTGCGGTGCTCGGCTGCGGAGGGTTCCACGCTAGGCGCGGTGGCCGGGGGCCGGTTGACTCCGAGAGCACCCCGAGTCGTCCGAGAGTGCTACGACCGGGCGCACCGGCGGAGCGGACGGGGACAGCGCCTCGGCTCCGGTACCCGGTGCGCTGACCGACCGCAGGCAGTGCGCGGTCGGAACAGGTGCCCGGCCCGCGCGTTCCTAGCCTGATGGCCGCAGATGTCACCGACCCCGCACGAAGCAGGAGCACCATGAGCAGCCAGCCGCGCCTCCACCAGCACGGTCCCGAGATCCAGGAGTTCGGCACCGTCACCCAGCTGCCGATCGCGCTCTCCCACGACGCCCGGCAGTACTCGTGCCAGCGGCTCAACCGGGTCCTCGCGGACACCCAGTTCCTGTACGGGCTGTACAAGAAGTACCACTGGGGCATGCGCGGGCCGACCGCGTACCAGCTGCACCTGCTCTTCGACAAGCACGCCCAGGAGCAGCTGGAGCTGGTCGACGCGCTCGCCGAGCGGGTGCAGAGCCTCGGCGGCGTCGCGGTGGGCGACCTCCGTCACGCCGCGCAGATCACGGGCGTTCCGCGTCCGCCGGACGGCATCGAGGGGGTGCGGTCGATGCTCTCGCGACTTCTCGACGCGCACGAGACCGTTCTCGCCGATGTCCGGGACGCCGCCGGCCGAACGGCCGAACTCGGTGACGACGGCACCCAGGACCTGCTGGTCTCCCAGGTCATCCGCACCGGTGAGGCCCAGGTCTGGTTCCTCGCCGAGCACTTGGTCGTCACCCCCGAGACCGGGGAGTGACCGCGGGCCGGGCCCGTTCGTCGGCGGGCCCGGCTCCGCTCCGTGCCGGGCCCTTTCGTCGGGAGCCCGGCACTTTTTCGTGCCGCTCGTCCTGTCGTACCGCTCGTCGTTCTTCCGGTGCCGTTCCTCGGCGTCGGTGCGGCGGCACGCGAACGGGCTCGGGCCCCTGGAGGGTTTCCCTTCCAGGGGCCCGAGCCCGTTCGTGTCGCGCGGGTGTCAGGTGCGGTGCAGGGCGAGGCGGGTGGCGAGTCCGCCGCCCACGCCGGCGAGCACGGCGGCGGGCAGGCACCACAGCGGCCAGGCGGCGAGGCCGAGGGCCCCGTCGAGCGACCACTGGCCGGGGCCGGTGGCGGTCAGTGCCGCGGCGGTGACGATCAGGACGAGGGGGAACTCGTACCCGTCGTGCTGGACCCACAGGCCGTGGGGCCACTTGACCGTCAGGGCGACGGTCATCACGCCCATGACGCCCGCGCCGGCCAGCGGGGTGAGCAGGCCGAGGGCGAGCATCAGCCCGGCCCCGACCTGGGTGGCGCCGGCGGCCAGCGCGGTGAGCCTGCCGCCGCGGAAGCCGTCGCCCCGGAACTCGGCGGTGCCGCCCTCCAGTCCGCCGCCGCCGAGATGGAAGCTGACCTTCTGGACGCCGTGGCCGGCGAGCAACAGGCCGACGACCAGGCGCAGCAGGAGTAGGCCGGTGTTCATGTCGGACTCCGTCGGGTGGGTTCGGTCAGCCGGCGGCGTGCGGGTCGATCATGGACTGGGCGTAGACGAGGCCCATGCCGTAGGCGCCGCCGTGCTCCTTGACGAGCTCGGTGACCGCGACGTAGGTCTCGGTGCGGGCCCAGTCGCGCTGGAGCTCCAGCAGGACCTGGATCCAGGTGACGGGCACGGCGCCGGCGGCGGTCATCCGCTGCAGGGCGTGCTCGTGGGCCAGCGGGCTGACGCCGCCGGAGGCGTCGGCGACGACGTAGACCTCGTAGCCCTGGTCGAGCGCGGACAGGGCGGGCAGGACGAGGCAGACCTCGGTCCACAGGCCGGAGAGGATGATCTTCTTGCGGCCGGTGGCCTTGACGGCCTCGACCAGGGCCTCGTCCTCCCAGGCGTTCATGCTGGTGCGGTCGACGACCTCCTGGCCGGGGAAGACGGCCTGCAGCTGCGGCAGGATCGGGCCGGAGAAGGACTCGGCGGCGACGGTGGACAGCACGGTCGGCACGTCGAAGATCTTCGCGGCCTTGGCCAGGCCGACGGTGGCGTTGATGATCGCAGTGCGGTCGCCGCTGCCGGTGCCGAAGAACATCTGCGGCTGGTGGTCGACGAACAGCATCATCGCGTTGTCGGGGGTCAGCAGGTCCGGGCTCGGAGCGGCGTGAACGTTCGCGAAGTCAACCATGACGGCTCTCTCTTCTCGTGAATGCGGGGAACGACACAGGAATGTGACACTGCGTCAGGTGCCCGGCCGGATCGGCGGGGCGGTACGTCGACGACACTAGCCCGCGGCCCGTGCGGGGTTCTGCTCGCTGCGCGCCCGGGACTGTTCCCACAACGCACGGGCACGGGCGGACCCACGGGAACCGGGCCGTCCGGACGGTGAAGTGCGCTGCCGGGCAACTGGCGATGCGCTGCGGAGAACCACGCCCGCCGCGGTCCGCCTAGGTTCGCTGCGAGGCCTGCGCCGAAACACCACCCAACGAAGGGACTTCCCTTGTCCACCATGCCCGTTGCCGGGGTGCGCCCCGGTGCTCCCGAGCAGCCCGCCGACCTCGTCGTGCGCAACGCCAAGGTGTTCACCAACGATCCGCGCCGCCCCCAGGCCACCGCTGTGGCCATCCGGGGCGGTCTGATCCGGGCGGTCGGCGACGACGCGGACGTCGTTCCGCTGGTCGGCCCCGGCACCCGGGTGGTCGACGCGCTCGGTCGTCGGGCCGTCCCCGGACTCAACGACGCGCACCTGCACGTCATCCGCGGCGGCCTCAACTACGTGCTGGAGCTGCGCTGGGACGGCGTTCCGACGCTGCGCGAGGCCCTGGCGATGCTGCGCCTGCAGGCCGAGCGCACCCCGCCCGGCCAGTGGGTGCGGGTGGTCGGCGGATGGTCCGCCGACCAGTTCGCCGAACGGCGCCTGCCCACCCTGGCCGAGCTCAACGCCGCGGCGCCCGACACCCCCGTCTTCGTCCTGCACCTCTACCAGTCGGCGCTGCTCAACAAGGCGGCCCTGCGCGCGGCCGGCTTCACCCGGGACACCCCCGACCCGGCCGGCGGCCAGATCGTGCGCGGACACGACGGCGAACCCACCGGCCTGCTGGTCGCCGCCCCCGGCGCCCTGCTGCTCTACTCCACCCTCGCCAAGGCCCCCACCCTGGACGAGGCCGACCGGATCGGCTCCACCCGCCACTTCCTGCGCGAACTGAACCGCTTCGGCCTCACCTCCGCGATCGACGCCGCCGGCGGCTTCCAGAGCTTCCCCGAGAACTACGGCACCGTCATGGAACTCGCCCGCCGCGGCGAGCTGAGCCTGCGCATCGCCTACCACCTCTTCCCGCAGACCGCCGGGCAGGAGCTCGACGACCTCACCCGCTGGGTCGACACCGTCCGCCCCGGCGAGGGCGACGAGTGGCTGCGCCTCAACGGCGCGGGGGAGAACCTCACCTGGGCCGCCGCCGACTTCGAGAACTTCACCGAGCCGAGGCCGCAACTGGGTGCCTACGAGAGCGAGTTCGAGAAGGCCGTCCGCCTGCTCATGGAGAACGGCTGGGGCTTCCGCCTGCACGCCACCTACGACGAGACGATCCGCCGTGACCTCGCCGTCTTCGAGAAGCTCGCCGCCGAGGGCCTCTTCCCCCAGGGCAACCGCTGGCTCTTCGACCACGCCGAGACCGTCAGCAAGGACAGCCTCGACCGGATCGCCGCCCTCGGCGGCGCCGTCTCCGTCCAGAACCGCCTGTCCTTCCAGGGCGAGGCCTTCGTCTCCCGCTACGGCGCCCCCGCCGCAGCCGAAGCGCCCCCGCTGCGCGCGATGCTCGACCGCGGGCTGACCGTCGCGGCGGGCACCGACGCCACCCGGGTCTCCTCCTACAACCCGTGGGTCGCCCTGCACTGGCTGGTCTCCGGCCGCGCCGTCTCCGGGCGGCGGCTCGCTGCCGAGCACAACCGCCTCAGCCGCGAACAGGCCCTGGAGCTCTACACCCTCGGCGGCGCCCGCCTTACCGGCGAGCAGGACGTCAAGGGCCGTCTGACGGTCGGCAGTTACGCGGACCTCGCGCTGCTCGACGCCGACTACTTCACCGTGCCCGAGGCCGATATCCCGCACATCGAGTCCGTGCTGACGGTCGTCGGCGGACGCATCGTCCACGCCGCCGGGGAGCACCAGGGCCTGGCCCCGGAACTGCCCGAGGTGACGCCCTCCTGGAGCCCGGTCACCCGCTTCGGCGGCTACCACGCCACCCCCGCCCCCAGCCTGGCTGCCGGGGTCCGCCAGGCCGAGGGCGTCCTGGAGGCCGTGGCGGCCTCCGGCGAGCAGCACGCCTGGCGCGCGGCCCGCGGCCTCGCCCTGCCCGGACAGTCCCAGCTGCCGACGGACCCCTGCTTCCTCTGATTCCCCCGAGGTGCCGTCAGTTCCGCAGCGGGGCGCCGCTCCGGGCCGCGTGGCGCGGCCCGGGGCGGCGCCCCCCCCCCCCCCCCCCCAACCTAAGAGGAGCCCGCGTGTCCACA
>NZ_JBSHAP010000134.1:0-24748 GCF_053611565.1 Kitasatospora sp. NPDC054795 | reverse complement strand
CGTCCCTGGGGCTTGCTTGAGCCGGTTGCTCGGAAACGGGCACGGCCGGTTCTGAGGGGGCCGGGGCACAGCAATGTGTCCCGGCTACCCGACCGATGCCCATCGACCTGCCCGCCCCGCGCAAGGGGCGCCAGGAGCTCGGACATCCGGATCGACCCGGGCGTCCGACGGGCTGGTTGTGCCGGTGCCGGTGCCGGAATCGGCGTCGGAATCGGTGCAGGTCAGGCGCCCTTTGCGGCCTGGATGCCCGAGGGTTCCCGGATCCCGGGCGGTTCGCCTCGCTGCTCGTACGTCCACACTGCCAGCTGCGTGCGCGAGGCGAACCCCAGCTTGCCCAGGATGCGTTCGACGTGGTTCTCCGCGGTGCGCTGCGCGATCGTGAGGCGCTCCGCGATGTCCTTGTTGGTGAGGCCTTCGGCCACCAGTTCCGCGACCTGGCTCTCGCGCTTCGTCAGTCCCGGCACCCCGGCCGCGTCGTCCAGGACGTAGGCCAGTGCCTCGTCCACGGTGGTGCGCGCTCCGCGGCGGAACTCGCGGTCGAAGGCGGTGGCGCCCAGCGCCTCCCGTACCTCGGCTTCCAGGCGCAGGTGCTGCGTGCGCATGAACGGCGCCGCGCCGAGCCGCCCACCCAGCGACTCCCACAACAGGTGCAGCACGCCCAGGAGCCGGGCCGCGCGCCGCGGGGCGTCGCGGGTGCTCCAGGCGATGACCTCCACGCACATGGCCACGTCCCACCAGTCCTGGAAGGGGCGAAGCCGGGCGATGGCCGCCCTGGCGTGCGCGGTCGCGTCGGCGGGCGCGTCCGCGCGCAGGGCCAGCAGTGCGCGGGCGAGCAGGGCCATGCCGTGCAGCCAGGACTCGCCGTGTGCGCGGGCGGCCGCCTCGACCTCGCCGCACGCCTCGGCGGCCGCGGCGGCCTCGCCCCCGTAGGCGTGCGCGATGGCGAACTTGACCCGGCATTCGAGGGCCGCGTCGAGGCAGCCCAGCGTGCGGAACTCGGTGCGCGCCCGCGCGAACAGCTCGGCGGCGTTCGCGAAGTCCTCGCGCCAGACAGCGAGGATCCCGTGGTGGTGCCGCACCCACGCCGACTCCGGCCGGTGGCCTCCCTGCCCGGCCGCCGCCTCGCAGGCGGCGAGTGCGTGCTGTACGTCGGCCTCCGGGTCGCCCTGCAGGATGCGCAGGTACGTGTCGGTGACCCGGGCCTGTAGGCGGACGGAGGCGTCCGGGCGGGCCGGGTCGCCACCGTCGTCCTGCGCGTGGTCGGCGGAGAGCAGCTGTGACAGCCAGTGGCGCCCCTCGGACAGCAGGCCCGCGGTCATCCAGTAGTGCCGGGGCGTCACGGCCAGGGCCAGACCGGCCCGCGCCTGCCCGGGCCGCTCCAGGCAGAATTCCAGGGCCGCGCGCAGGTTCGGGTGGTCCAGGCGCAGGCGGGTGAACCAGTCGACCTGGCGGGGCCCGAACCACTCCTGGCCGGCTCGTGCGGTCAGTTCGGCGTACCGGTCCCGGTGGCGAGCGCGCAGCATGTCGGGCGAGCCGGACGCGGCCAGCCGCTCGTGCCCGTACTCCCGTACCGTCTCCAGCAGGTGGTAGCGCGAACGCCCCTGCGCTTGGCGGCAGTTGACGATCGACTGGGCCACCAGGCCGTCGAGGGCGTCGAGCAGGGCTGCGGGTGGCAGTTCGGCGTCCACGCAGACCCGTTCGAGGCTCTCCAGGTCGAAGCCGCCGCGGAACACGGAGGCCCGCGCCCACAGCAGCCGCTCGGGCCCGGTGCACAGGTCGTGGCTCCAGTCGATCAACGCGCGCAGGGTGCGTTGCCGGTCGGCGGCGGCGCTGCTTCCCCGGGTCAGCAGCGCGAACCGGTTCGTGAGCCGCTCCAGGATCTCCTGCGGCGTCAGGCTCCGGACGCGGCCCGCGGCCAGCTCAATGGCGAACGGCAGCCCGTCCAGGCGGCGGACGAGCTCGGCGACGTCGGCGGCGTCGGACGTGGTCAGGGCGAAGCCGGGAAGCACGGCGGCGGCCCGGTCGACGAACAGCGCGACGGCCGGATTGCCGCTCAGGACCCGCAGGTCGTGACCCGCGTCGGCGTCCGGCACCGGCAACGGCTCCACGGGGAAGACCTGTTCGCCCGCGATGCCGAGCGGCTGCCGGCTCGTCGCCAGGACGCGCAGTCCGGGCGCGGCCCGCAGCAGCGCGTCGGTGAGGCGCGCGCACACGTCGATCAGGTGCTCGCAGTTGTCCAGGACCAGCAGGGCGCGCCGCTCGCGCAGCCGGGCGGCGAGGACGGCCGCCGCATCGGCGCCGGGGCGCCCCGGGTCCGCCACGTCGAGGGTGCCGAGGACGCTCGGTGCGAGCAGCTCGGGGTCCCGCAGATCGGCGAGCTCGGCGACGTACACGCCGTCGGGGAAGGCGGAGCGCGCCGCCTCCGCCGCCACGCGCAGCGCGAGCCGGGTCTTGCCCACGCCTCCGGTTCCACTGAGCGTGACCAGACGCGCGCCGGAGAGCAGCCGGGCGATCCGGGCCGTCTCCGCCCGCCGTCCGATCAGCGGCGTCAGTTCACCGCCGAGGCCGGCGATCGTCCTCGTGGCTGCCCCCGTTCCCATGGGTGGCCATCTTACGGACGCGCGCCGACGCTGCCGGAGCGCGGACGCGCGGGAATTGAGTAGTTCTCCCGTTGTCCCCGGAGTGAGTCCGCCCGAGACTCGACGACGCGATATCGGACGACGATGCGAGGTGTGTGGTGTCGGCAGGCACGGCGGCAGGCCAGGAGCGGACCGAGCGGCTGGGGCAGCGGGTGTGGACCTACCAGGGAGCCTACGCACGCAGGCCGCTGAGCGCGCTGGTCGTGCTCCTCATCGTGTTCGGCGTGATGTGCTCCCTCGTCAGTGACCACTACGACGAGGAGTCCTCGTTCCGCCTCGCGTTCTGGGCGGTGCCCGGGGCGGCCGTGCTGTGCCTCGCCCTGGGCGTGCGGCACTCCCGCATCCGGATCCGGGAGTACGAGCACGGCTTCGAGCTGCGCCGGCCGGGGCGCCGCACGCTGCGGTACGGGTGGCAGGAGATCGCCTCCGTCGAGTCGACCCGGGTGTCCGTCCACATCAACATGGCGCACTCGCACGACGTGCTCAAGACCGTGATCCGCCCCTGCACGGGCGGCCGGATCCGTCTCAGGGGCCTGGACTACATCAAGGTCCGCGAGGAGTGCGGCTTCTGGGGAATGATCTCGAAGGCGTCCCCCGACACCGGCGCTCGCTTCGTCACGGTCGCGACGCGAGCCGTCGGCGAGGCCCGTGCGCAACGCCTCCTGGACGAACTCGGCGCGGGCGGCGCGTTCCGCTGGGGCGCGTTGACCTTCACCGCTGAAGGAATGACGCTCGCCCCCTTCCCCGCGCCGGTCGCCTGGTCCCGGATCACCCTCGTCTCCGCGGGCCCGGACGACGGCGTCCGGCTCGACGTCCAGGGACTGGCCGCGCACGTCGGCAGCCTGGCCCTGTCGGGGCGCGCGACGAAGGCGGGCTACCGCACCGAACGGGACCGGCTGGAGGTGTTCGTGCCCGTCCGCCGCCCCGGATCGGACTACGCGGCGCTGAGCATCCTGCTCACCTACGGCCCCGCCCTGCAGAGCGGGCGGGACGACGGCCGCGAGTGAGACGACGGACGCGAGCGCCCCGGCTCTGCCCCAGGCCCTGACCGAACCACCCGCCCCCGACACACTCGTGGTCGACTGCGTCCGAAGGATCCTCCGCTGGGGGCGAGGCACAATCCCGGGGAGCCGCAGCGGGGGGAGCTTGTTTGGACGTGTTCGCGTGTTCCGGGTGCTGCACCGACCTGACGGCACCGGTGTCCCAGGTCGCACTTCCCGTCCACATCCACCACGGTGCCTGGGAGGAGCTTCGCCCTCCGCTGACGGAGTCGGGGACGTACGCCGTCGACCCCCGGCCCACCGGACCGCCCTGGCGGTTGTGGGAGGAAGCCGGGGAGGAAGCGGCTGCCCGGCAGTGGAACGCGCGGATTCTCCGGCGTCCTGCGGGCAGGTGGACGGGGGCTTGGTCCGGCTCGCCTCTGCCGTTCGGGTAGGGCATGCCGAGGTTCTTGCCGGCCTCGGCCGAGTCCATGAGGACCGTCGGTCCGTCGGTCTCCCAGAGGCCGCACTCCTCCCACGGCGTCGCCGGGTCGTTCAGCGCGGTCTCGGCGGCGAGCAGCTCGGCGTCGGAGTCGGCAGCGAGCCAGCGCATGAAGGCCCTCTGCTCGGGCAGGTAGCAGGTGGTGGTGGGCTCGTCGCCCAGCACCAGCGCGGAGACGTCGCCGTGGCCACGCAGGCCGATCACCTCGGCCAGGTCCTCGACCTCGCAGGCCCGGTCGTAGTCGTCGGGCTGGTCACTGCCGCCGGTGATCATGCCGTCCTCGGTGCAGCCACCCCAGTGCCGCAGTGCGGACACCGGGACGACGATCAGCGGACCACCCCATGGATTCGACCCAGGTAAGATCGAGGGTCATCCGGACGGCATGTGGATCAGTACTCATGCGCGCAGTGTGCCGCTGATCAGTGACAAGCAGGGAACCCGGGTGGACCTGCATAACTACACCGCCCGCCATCACTGATTCCACGAAGCAGTGGCCGACTGGGAGCTGATTCTCTGCGGCAGGTCGGTGTTTCGCGACGAGGCGAGGTGAAATCAGCGCAGCTCAACGGCAGTGCTGAGGACGCTATCGGGTGCAACAGGTGTTGCGCCATCACTCGCTGGAGTAATGCCGTCGGCCGAGCTCAGCGTCGGATCGCGAGACACTTCTATGGCTTGTCAGGCGGCGGTCAGTCCTCGTCTCGCGGCAGTGGTGTCGGGGAACTGGTGGACGGTGGTGTCCAGTTCCAGCCGAACTTGTCCACTGTGTTGAGGATCCACTGTCGTCCGCGTTCGTCGGCGATGGCCCAGGCGTATGCGAATCGGCGCTCGGATTGTGCTCGGCTCCACCATGGTTTGCGGGGTTCGGGAAGGAACGGGATGTTGTCGCAGAGGTCGGCGAGCCAGCGGATGCAGGCGACGTAGTCGTCGTCGGGCCAGTTTTGGATCGGCTTCCGTCTGCCGGACATGGCGCGGATTTCCAGCAGCGCATACCACCGGAGCTGCGCGCCGACTTCCCAGTCCTCCAGAGTGCGTTTGCGCCGCTGCATTGCTGCTTCCGTCTCCATGGTGGGCCCGTGTTCGTCCGCGATGTTGAACACGCTGGTACAGCGCGGGCATTCAGCCTTGCCGAAGAGATGGGCGATTCCGTTGGCGAGTGCCTCTTGCCCGTCGCGGACGGCGGCCTCGTGCATCCATCGGCCGGTCGCAGAGAGCCCCGATGAGGACCACGCCCGGCTGCTCGACAGCGGGGACGACGGCGACGGGAACACACCCGGGTGAGCTCCCGGGCCCATACGCCGGGCCGGGTTCATGGCGCGGCCGGCCGTCACACGCGGCGCGGCGGCCAGACCACAAGCGTCCCTGGATCGCTTACGAGTCGGAACTGGTCAATGCCCTGTTGACCTGTGCCCAGCTGGGCAGAAATCCCTTGGAAGCCTCTCCCCCGGGAACCCTACGATGTGATCATGACTTCAGGGGTGGGTACGGGTGTTGTGCGGACGGTATCGGGGGTCGCCGTCGCGGTTCTGCTGGCAGGAGCATCGACGGGGTGCGGAGACGGCTCGCCGTCGCCAGGGGCTGCTCCTGTGGTGACCGGCAGTTCCGCAAGCGCGACCCCGGGATCCCTGCGGCTGACCGCTCCGCAGTCCCTCCCCGGCGGCTACCGGTCCGAGAGCCCCGCCCAGGTGCGCACCGACTACCCGGCGGGCCCACAACCGGCGGGCTACGAAAGCTTCGACGGCAGCCTGGTGGCCAGGTACACCGCCAACTCCGGTGGGGCCCTGGTCATCGGCGGCGCCTGGGGCACCATTATCGATCCCGGTGCGGTGACGACGTCCACGATCACCGCGATCCAGTCCCCGCGGGGCCGCTGGACCGTGCAGCCGACCGACGTCGACGCTCGGGACCCGCATGACCCGCAGGGCCGACTCACGTGCGGAGTCTGGACCGAGGCACTGCTCGTCGACGCCATGTGCCTCTGGGCCGACCACAACACCGCCGGCTCGGTGAGCTTCCCGGCCTGGGCCGAGGGAAGCGCGGCCACCCTCGACCTGGCCGCCGCCGCCGACCGGACCCGCCGCATCCGCGACGCGATGACGGTCCCCAAGTAGCCCCGGATCACCCGCACACGGACGCGCAGCCGGGGAACGACGGCACCGCCTGGTGGAGACAGTGGCAGAACCGGACCAGCAGGCTCGATCGCTTCAAGCCCTACGTCGACCGGCGCATGGCCGAGGGCTGCACGAACCTGGCCCCGCTCCACCATGAACTGCAGGAACGCGGGGCACGCTGTAGTTACAGCACCCTGCGCGACTACGTCCGGCCGCTACGGCCCGAGCGTTCGGCCGCGGCCAACCACGTCCGCACCTTCGCGACCATCATGGCCAACCGCGAAAAGGACCATCCGACCCGCTGGATCGCCGACAGTGGCGGTGCGTCACCCCGCGCACGGAAGCACGACCGACTTCACGAAATCCGTGTCCGAGCCGTCAAGCCGTCATATGGGCACCCACGTCTTCGGTGAGAGTCGACCCCATGGTCGGGCCATTCGTGACGCGGATGAACTCGACCGTGGTCGAGGTTTTCCGGTGAGATTGGGGGTCTGGCCCAGGTTGTGTGACCGGTGACTCTCGGTGACACATTCTGGGCGTTGACGAGGTCCGGAGATCGTCTGAAACTGGTCGGCCGGGTTGCCTGGGCGGCTGACATTCGGCAGCTGTGTCGCAATCGTGTTCGTGGCTCGGTGAGTTGCTGTTCCCGTCGCTGCCGCAGGTGGAGGTCGTCGGTGTCGAAGCGTCCGGTCCGGCGGTGCGGATCGAGGCCCGTGTGGCCGTCCTGGGTGCGGCCTGCCCGGGCTGCGGGGTGTGGTCGGAGCGAGTACACGGCTCCTATCTGCGCTATCCGTCGGACCTGCCCAGCTGCGGGCGGCCCGTGACCGTCGCCTTGCGGGTGCGCCGGTTCGCTTGCCGGAGCCCAGGGTGCCGGCGGCGGACGTTCGTCGAGCAGGTCGAGGGGCTGACGCGCCGGCACGGGCAGGTCACCGAGCGGCAGCGTGCGTCGGTGTCCGGGCTGGGTCTGGCGCTGGCCGGGCGGGCCGGTGCGCGGATGGCCGCACTGCTGGGCATCCGGGCCAGTCGCAGCACGCTGCTGCGGCGAGTGATGGAGCTTCCCGACCCCGCCGTCGGTGCCCCGGTGGCGGTCGGGGTTGACGATTTCGCGCTCCGCAAGGGTCATACGTACGGGACGGTGATCACGAACGCGGTCACCCACGAGGTTCTGGACGTGCTGCCCGAGCGCGACGCGGGCACGCTCGCTCCGTGGCTCTCCAGGCACCCGCAGATCGAGGTGATCGCTCGGGATCGCGCCAGCGCCTACGCGGAGGCGGCGGACCGGGCGGCGCCGCAGGCCCAGCAGGTGGCTGACCGGTACCACTTGTGGGCGAACCTGGTCCGTGCGGTGGAGCGCGTTGTCACTGACCACCGTGCCTGCCTGCGCGCTCCCGAGCCGGAGCCCGAACCTCAGTGGGAGATTCCTTTGCCCGCCGAGGCCGGCGAACCGGAGGACCCGGCCGGGCGCGTGGCCGAACGGCGGCGCACCAACCACGCCGTCGCTCACGAGCTTCTGGGCGGGGGCATGAGCCAGCGCGCTGTCGCGAAGCACCTGGGCTGGAGTCGCAACACCGTGCGCCGCTACGCGGGGGCCGAGCGGTGGCAGGATCTGATGAAGGGCCCGCAGGCGCCGCGCACCGTCAAACTCGGCCCCTACAAGCCCTACATGCTGCGGCGCTGGGAAGAGACCGGCGGCCAGATCAGCGGCATGGCACTGCTCGGCGAGATCACAGCCCGCGGCTACCGGGGCGGATACACTCAGCTCGCCGCATGGAAGCAGCGAGAACTGCTCCCGGACGGCCCACCGCCACCGCGGCCGCCTACGGTACGCGAGGCCACCGACTGGCTCACCCGCCACCCCGACGGCCTCACCGCGGACGACGCCCTTCGACGCAAGGCCCTCCTCTCCCACTGCCCCGAACTGGACACCACCGCTCACCTGGTCACCACGTTCGCCCAGATGCTCACCCTGCTCGACGGGGACTGTCTGCCCGAGTGGATCGCCGAGGCCAAAGCCGCCGGCCTGCCCGGGATCAGCACCTTCGCGAACGGTCTGAACAGCGACTACGCCGCCGTCCACGCCGGACTGACCACCCACTGGAACTCCGGCCACGTCGAGGGCGCCGTGAACAGGATCAAGATGCTGAAACGACAAATGTTCGGACGTGCCAGCTTCCCGCTCCTACGCAAGCGAGTCCTTCTCGCCTGACACTCCGTCACCACACAGACGTGGGTGGTGCGGCTTTGCTGCCGCCCTGCCCCTTCCGGGAGGTGTTTCTGAGAGGCGGAGCCCCGGAGGACCAGGCGTCGGTTCCGATGCCGAGGCCGACTTCGAGGGCTATTCGATCGTGAACCGGTAGACCTTCGAATCCCGGGCTTGGAAACCAGCACGCTCATAGAGACGATTCGCAGCCTCGCGGGATGGGCGGGACGTCAGGTCGACCGTTCGAGCGCCTGCGTCCTTCGCCAGTCGGAGTGCCTCATTGGTCAAGGCCCCGCCGACTCCATGGCCACGCGCGGCGGCATCGACAACGACATCCTCGATACGCGCCCGCAGGCCCGATGGCAGCGGGGACAGGACCAACGTCAGCGCGCCTACAATCGCTCCGTTGAGCCGGGCGATCAGCAGCGTGTTCGAGTCGCACGCCACCATCCGGGTGACCGCGTCCCGGTCCAGCGGATTGGCCGTCGTCGACAACTGCGGCAGGAGGCTGGCGAATGCGTCCACCAACTCGTGGTTCGTCTCGCGAACGACCTCAACGTCAAGGCTCATGCACCGGGACACTACCTCGAAGTTCAGTGGCCTCAACGGTGGTCGGTTTCGGCGATCCGCCGACTGGTTCGGTTCCGGTCTCGATCAGCGTGAAGCCGAGTGTCAAGCAAACGGCGGTAGCTTCGCAGAGCCGAGGTGATCACGGCTCCAGGACCATCACAGGCTGTGACGGATCACAGAACTTGGGCCAGACCCGAGATTGGGAGCCACTGATCGAGTGGCCTTCCCGACCGGAGCGGAGTATTCAGGTGCTGAAGCCCCAGGGATGTCGTTGGCTTGTGGCTGCGGGCCCGCGGGTCGCCTCCCTGACAAGGCGCGGCCGGGGCCCGCTCCTTCGAATATCAGCGCGATGCCTCACCGGCGGCTGCGACGCGGTTGAGCTCGGCACCGGGATACGGCGTCTGCTTGCTCTCCGACAGCAGCCGGCGGTGAAAGCCGTCCAGGACGACGCTGGCCCTGGAATGCCGCTCGACGATCACAGCGATCTCCGGTGGAACAGCTTCGGGCCTCCGACCTGCGATCCACTCCTGAAGGAACGCGTCTGCTTCCATGTCGCCCCGGACGCGGTCGACGAGGTGGTGGTGGATCAGATGGCTCGCGGTGTAGTGACGGTCGTACACGAGATGGTCCGCGAGGAACTGCTCCTCAGCCGCTGAGAGCTCGAAACCTGAGCTCAAGGCCAGCCCGAAGTCCGCGAAGTAGATCAGCCGACCGTCGGTCAGGATGTTGCGGAAGTGGGCATCGAAGTGCACGAGCCCGCGAGAGCTCATGAACGCCGCTCCTCGTGCCAAGGAATCCTCGACCCACAAGTAGGGAGAGCCGGCACCAGTCGGTGCCGCAATCTCCCGGTGCTCGTGCAGCCACGTACCTAGTGTCTGCGGTACGTGCTCAAGGAAGAGCACCAGGCTGCAGGAGGACCGGCCGATGGCCTCCAGCCGCTCGCGTACGGCCTGAGAGCCCTCCCAGTGGGCGACCGCTCCGTCGATGCCCCCGAACTCGTCCACGAAGCCCTCGGGAGGGGAGTCGGGCAGGACGCGCCAGTGGTACGTCAGGGGAAAGCCCTCGTACTCCCTCCCCAGGACCCAGTTGGTGGTCATGATGTGGACGGCCAGCTCTCGCCAGGCACCGAACCCGGCCGAGCCCACTCCGTACTGGTAGAACAGAGGCAGACCGAAGAGGTTCGCCGTGGACCTGACGTTCTCCGGCCGGCTCTCGATGTCCGTCAACGGCACCCTCTTGACGAAGACCCGCGTCCCGTCGATGTCCAGCTCGGCCGACCTGCCGCCGATGCCGGATCCGACCGGAGGAGCGGACGCCACGATCTCGCCGAGACGCCGGTCGCTCAGCAGGGACAGACGGGTGGCGACGGTTCCGTAGGCGGCCAGACGTGCGTTGTGCTGAGATTCGTGACGCATCGACGGCTCCTCGGTGCCCCCGGACCAGGGCGTTGGTGATCGCCCAAATGGTAGTCAACTCCCGCTACCAAGGTCGGCCTCGGAGCGCCAACCGCCGAGTATTTGATCCGCCGTTGACGGGCCCGAGGCCGGGGAATGCCCTCACGACGTGCGGCGCCGATCGGTTGGCCTGCTGGGACAGCTCATTTCGGTGCTGCGAAGCGTCCTTCCTGGGTGGCCTGGTAGCGGTAGGTAGTCGGTGCCGGTCAGGTCGGCCGAGCCGGCGTGGCAGGCCAGGCCGATGACCCGTCGGATCGCGGCGGCGCTCGGTGGGACGTGCACGCCCGGTGTGCCCACGACGCAGGTGCCGAGGCGGGCCAGGGCGTGTTGCGGAGCGTTCGTGAAACCACTGACCGATCGCCGCATACGAGCGCGCGCCGGCGACGACCACCGAGGCGGCGACCGATCAGCACCACCACGAACGGGTGGCGCACCCCCTCGGCGGCGACGCGGATCGGGCAGCCGCCGCAACCGCTCCACCAGCGGCGATCCCACAACGCCGTCCAGACCAGGCGACTTGGTCGGGCAGACGGTGACAGGCCGGCGGCACGTCGAAGCTCCGGTGGTACGAGGCGACTTGGGAAGGTCACCCCGTTCAACCGGAGCTTCGTGCGTACGTGACGGGCCGATCCGGACCGGACCCACGCCGCTGTGACCAGCAGACTCATGTGCTGACGGGGACTTTGAGACAGCCCTGGGACACCGGACGACAGTCAGCCGTTGCACCCGAGACCGGCGTTGAGCAGGCCGATCATCACCATCGCTCAGGCCCTGCGCACCCGGGCCGGCCCCCTGCCGAGGGACGGCACCGGTTGGCGCGGTCGGCCCCTGCGTGCCCGGGCCGGACGATGGTGAGGCCGTCCGCCCGGCGCGAGCGGCGGTCGGCCCGGCGTGGATGCCACGAGCGTGGTCGAATTCCACCTGGCCCGCGGGCGGACGGGGTTGGCGGAGTTCACCGCTGTGGTGGGCGACCATGTCGTCCTTGGCCGAACGGAGATCCGTTGAGCCGTGTGCGGTGAACCGGCCGGGCTGCACTCCGACGCCCCGCCGCAGGGGTGAACCTGCGCCGGAGCGGTTGCTGCGGCGAGGCCCAGGCGTGAGCGCCTATCCCGGGCGTCGCTGGAGACACGGTAATCACCATACGTCCCAGGCGAATTCAGGTCTGAGCTGGCCATGACAGGCCGTTCGCGCCATTCCAGGTCGGGCACCGGCCTCCCCGCCTGGACTTCTGACCGCTCTCCGTCCGGCTGCCTATGCTGCGAGACGTGAGGTGTGAGGTGTGACACCTCACATCCCCTCGGCAATCGCCGAGGGCAGCAGACCCAGGAGGAACCCATGAAACGTCTCGCCCCCGCGTTGGCCGGCGCCGCTGCCCTGCTGGCCCTGACGGGCAGCCCGAGTGCCCTCGCCGCCCAGCCCGTGACGGAGCCGACCGGCCCGGTCTGCGGCTCGCCGGGCGCGCCCGGCTACCTGTCGCTGCAGGCCTGCGTCAGGGTCTCCGGCAACCAGGTGTACCTGAGCGGGCTCGCCACCCCGACCAGCCCGGCGACCTGGCAGACCCAGCAGATCGGCTTCACGCTGTCGGGCATCGGGATCGGCGCCCCGAACGTCAGCAACCTCAGCACGACCGTCCTGGTGACGGCGAACGAAACCAGCGTCGGCACCCTCACCGCCACCGTGCCCTGCGGCACCCACGTGACGGCCGCGTTCAGCGTGAACCAGCCGGGCTGGGCCCCCTCGACCTCGACCGTCTCGATCACCGTGGCCTGCTGACCCCGCCCAGCCCGCTCGCCCCGGGCGGAAGCGGTACCCCCTCTCGGCCCTGGCCACCCGAGAACGGCGCGGAAGTGCTTCGGGCGATTGACACGTCCGTTCGCCGGGCCACTGGCAGGACCTGAGGTGGAAGGTCAGTGCCACGGTGCGCCCTTCCGTCGCCGTCGGCGGGGAGGGTTCTTCGTCTGCGGCTTCCCTGGCGGCGGTGGCGCGGCGCAGCGCGCCGAGGCTCTGCGGGAGGCGGATCGGCCATTGGCCGCGCCAACGGGGTGCGGCCTGCTCGGGCGGCTCGTTGCCCGCGGGGAGCCGGTCGGCATCTGCGGTCCGGGTCCGGGGTTCGAGGAAGAGGCCGAGGAGTTCGGCGGGCACGGGCTGTTGGCCGGGCCAGGGCCGGGACGGGGCCTGCGCCCCGCCGCGCGTGCGGTCGCCTCCGGCGGACCTGTCGGCCGTCCGGTCGGCGCCGGTCCCCGGGGCCCGGCTGGACTACGCGGATGCCCTCGGTCCTTCGCTTCCCGACCCCGTACTGAACGGCCTGGTCACCGTCGCCGGGGAACTGCTCGCCAACGCCGTCCTGCACGCCGTCCTGCACGCCGGCCCCGACCGGCGCCCGATCCGACTGTGGCTCTCCCCGGCCGGGAACCAGTTGCGCATCGGGGTCGACGACCAGGCCGCCGACGGCCTGGGGCTGCTGATGGTGGCCGCCCTCGCCGACCGGTGGGGCGTCGCCCCGACCGGTACCGCGAAGCACGTGCGGACCGAGGTCGTCCTACCGGTCCCCGCGATCCGACCGTGGTCGCCGGGAAGGGCGGCCTCCTTCGCCCACGTGCCCGTGGCCTGGCAGTGCAGCAGCACGGTGACGGTGCCCGGTGCATGGAGGGCAGCACCACGTTCGGCGCGTTGGACGGCCCGGTGCCCGTGCGCTGCCGGAGCGGCACCGTCAGGTCTGCCCGCCGGGGACGGTGGCGAGGCGGCCGAGCATCGCGATGACGGTGATCCGCGTCCTGCTGTCGTTCGTCGCCGAGCAGTGGGCGTCGACGCCTCGCTCGTCGGGTGCCTGGTCCGGATCGGCCAGGCCCAGCCGGACCAGGTCGACGGTGTACTCGTGGCAGCGGGAGTAGTCCGCTGCGGCGCCCACCGCTTCGACGTGGTCGATGCGGCCGGGATCCGCGGCGCGCAGCAGTGCCGGGGTGGGCGGCGGGCCGAGCACCTCCGCGATCCATCCCGCGACGGCCTCCCGGGAACAGCCCCGCTCCAGCTTCGAGGTCGTCGCGGCGGTGAGCGCCAGGTGGATGAGGAGCGTCCCGAACCAGGCGGTGACCTCGGCGGGGGGCGTGTCCGTGCCTGTCGGCGGCATCACGGCCCGGTACAGCGCGGCCTGGTCGTCGGCGTGCACGGCGGCGACGACCGCCTTCACCGCGCTTCCGAGCGCAGCCTGATCGATGGCCATGTCGGCGCTCCTTCCCACAGTCGGCGGCCGCCAACGTACCGCTCCGGCACCGTGCACGGCCGGTGAAAGAGCAGATCTGCCCCGCTACGCGCGGCACCAGGTTGACCGGCCTGACGTCCATCCAGGCCCCGGTACGCAGCTGCCTCCCGCTCCCCTCTCCGCAACCTTACCCAGGGCTCCTGGTTCAGGCGGGGAGGTGCGCGCTACGGTGCCGATTCCGTTGTGGTTCGTCATCTCTGGAAACACCGCCACCAACCAGGCATCGCGCCGGCTCTTCCCCGGCCGACGGGCCGGCCGGCCCGTCCTGGTCGCAGCCGCCCGCGGCGGCGCCTTCCGGCAACAACTCCTCGAATTGCCCGCCCCCGTCGTCGCGGACGCCCTCGGCTGCCACGACACGACCACCAGCCGCCTCCTCAGAGAGACCGGCGGGATCCGGAGCCGATGCGCCACAGGCGACCACCTGCGGTCACCATTCGGCTGGACTCCCCGTCGACTCACCGACGGTTGAAGCTCAGATCAGGTCCCGGACCGGCTGCGGGTAGCCGATCTCGGCGATGTCCTCGGCCAGGTCTACGAGGGTGACCTCCGGGTTCAGCGATGACACGAGCTGCTGGCTCAGCGGTCGCAAGGCGTAGACGTCGCGCACCGCTTCCAGGTCCACGGGAACCTCGTAGTAGTCCTCGGCGAAGCGCCGGAACGCTTCCGGCGAACGGTCGACCAGGAGCTCGAACAGGCCCGTCGCCCCGTCGGGGTCGGAACACCCTGCGGGGAAGTCGATCACGCCGTGCCGCCACCGATCGTCCGTAGCCTCCCGCCACAGGCAGGCCGTCACGACGGGTACGTCGTCCTCGTCGGTGAACGCCGGCTCCTCGACGAAGGGCCTGAAGACCTCCGGAACCCCGTCGATCACTCCCGGCCAGGGCTCGCCGTCGTTGCCGTACGGGCTCATCGGTGCTTCGTGATCGAAGCCACGGACGTAGGCCCCGGCCGCCGAGAACACGATGGAGTACTCGTCCCCCGACCCGTTGCGCATCGACGCCATCTCCTCGCCGTCGGCCCAGCCGGCGTTGAAGGAGTAGTACCGGTCTTCCCAGTCCGGGCTCAAGATCGCATCGAGCATCGCCAGTGAGCGGCACAGGTTCCGCAGGTCGGCGATGGAAGGGAGCCGGCGGGCTACGTCATGAACAGTCACGTGCTCATCCAACCGGATGCCCCTGACACCCAGGATCTCTCCCCCAAGCCTGTCACGCTCAGGAGCAGTGCCGGAGCCCGGTGGGTCAACTCGCGACGGTTGAAAAAGCGGGCCCACCAGTACCGAGGCCGCTGTCGTACGCGCCGGATCACCGTCCGGTGGTGGGGCTGGCCCGGCACGGCCTCCCGGCGCCACCGCTGCGCGGACGACTGCTGGACGACGATCCCTCCACGCTGAGCTGCAAGGTGCTGGGCCGCCGGATCAGGCCGTGGGGACGGCCAGGGTGGACCGCTCGGCCGGGAGTCCGTACCGGGTCGTCCACCTGCCCGCCCGTCCTGCCGGGCTGTCCGCCCGCCCGTTCGGTCGGTCGGGCCCGGACTCGACGCCCCGGTCCGTGTGTGGCCGCCCGGGCCGGTTCACCGGGAGTTTTTCTTTGCAGATAGCGGACGGGCCGTCACCGGTGCTGCGGTGACGGCCCGTCGAGGGTGATGCTCATACGGCCGGGCCGACCAGACCTGTCAGGGCCCGGTGTGCGCGTCGGGTGGTGCGATCGGCGCGGCTCTTGAGCCGGAGCGCGCGCGTGAGGCGGTACTTCTCGGCCTCCCGCAGACGCTCGTCGATCGTCGCCCGCGCCACCTCGATGTGGTAGATCATGGTGCTCCCCCTGCCCGGGGTGATTCGTCGGCATCATCGTCATGCCGGCCCTTCGAACCACCCTCTGTGCTTCAGAGCCTACACCCAAATGCGAGGCAAGGCCTTGCATTTAACGTTCCGTTCAAGAAATCGCCTACTGATCGAAGGCTTTGATGCCGATCAGCTCCCAGGTTCCGCATGGCGGTGATTCGGTTCCCGAATCCCTGCCCGGGCCTCGCGAGAGCGGCACCAACCCCGGCCGGCCGGTCGAACGCGTCGTCGCGGCCGGCCCGGTCGAGCGCCGCGCCGACGCCGAGGACCGCCGCTGCCTCCAGCTCAGCCTCATCCCCGAGGGCGAGCGCCTGGCCATCGCGGTCGCCGGGACCGAGGAGTTCCTCCACACCTCGACGGACGCCGCCTGCGAGGGCCTGGACACCGACGCGATGCTCCGGTTCCTGCACAACTTCATCGACCCCCTCCCCTCGGGCCAGGCCCTCAACAAACGCCTCGGCCTCGACTGACACCACGACCCCGACCAACGCCACGGCCCACGCGGAACCGCGCGCGGCCGGCCGACCCCGCGCCGGGGAAGCAGGGCAGTGAAGATCCGGGCTTTCTGTCGGCCGAAGCCCGGCAGCTCGCCGATCCGGCGGGCGAGGTCGGCGCCGCTGGTGGCGTCCTCTCCCAGGGCGGTGGCCCGGCCGTCGTGGCGGGCGACGAGGAACGCGCACGGCTCCTGGACTCACCCGGCCATCAGGGCCGGGTGGTCGTGGACGGCGGGCCGGGCCGCCGGCAGCGAGGCGAAGTCCGGCGGGCTGTACTGAGCGATCAGGTGGGCGTCCAGGTCCTGCGTCCCCATCCGCCGGGTGATGGCGGCCGGACCGGCGAAGGCCCACTCGGCCGCGACCTGCCGGTCAGCAGCGAGCCCACCAGCAAGGCCGGCGGGCTGCGGGCAAGCAGGGCGTCGGCCTCCGGCTGCTGGGCGATGCGCACCGCGGTCTCCGCCGGCACCGGCCTCCTCACGAACGGATGGGCTGGTCGGATGGCCCGCCCAGTCTGGGCACGCGGGTCTTGGGGCGGCGGCGACACGCCCCGGGGGCCGGCCGGGCGGGCACCCGACCGGCCCCCGGTCCCGGGGGCCGCCCCGGCCCCGAGGCGGTGTCGTCGGGGTGACGGATCGGACGGCCGCTCGTTGGACCGGGTACCTGCCGGTCGCAGCAGGAGGCGGTGCCCGGACTACCACCCCCGGCCCGGGCACCGCCGCACCCGGCCGGGCCGGTCGTTCCGCCGACCGTTCGAGGGCGGGGCCGGTTCGCCGGGCGCCCGCGGTCTGCGGGCCGGCGGTGGCGGGAGCGCAGAATTCCCTTCCGCGCTTGAACAGTGGATGCGCGAGCGCGCCCGGACCCAGCCCCGGACGAGCTCTCCCACATGACCGCGGGAGTGCCCTCCTCGAAGTCCCTCGGCGTCGTGATCAACATCCAACGGGAGGGCGACCGCCTCCCGACCCGGCCGGTGTTCTACCCCGCCGAAACGCTCCACGGCCTCCCCCACCGGCTACCGCAGAGAGCCAGGCACATCCACGACTGACGACTGGCCGGGGCCGGCTCGCCGGCCTCAGGTTCCCCGGCTGCGCGCCGCGTACGAAGCCGACCACCTCGACGGGTACGGCGATCCCGAGATCGCCGACCACCTGGACCGGGCCCTGTCAATCGCCGAACGCGCCCCCGGCGCCGGCCGTCGTGGTGGGGGCTCGGACGGTGGGCAGGCGGCCGGGGGCGTGCTGTGGTACCGGCCCGCTCGCACGTCACTCCCAGTAGCGGTTTACTGAGAGTGAGCAGAGCAGGAGGGAGGCCCTCCGATGGAATGTCCACACCCACCCGGGTTCCACATCGAGGTCCGTGAACGCTACGTCGCCGCCGGATCGGAGGTGACACGACTGGTGCGGGCCGTCCCGGAGGACGGGTGGACGGCGGCCACCCCCTGCCGTGACTGGGACGTCCGCACGCTGGTGAACCACCTGGCCGCGCAGCACCTCTGGGTCTGCCAGGCGGTGGCCGGCTACACGCCGGCCGAGATCGAGCGGCGCTTCCAGGACGACGTCCTGGGGCTCAACCCCGTCGGCGTCTGGGAGCTGGCCGTGAACACCGCGGTACGCGCGCTCTACCAGCCGGGCGCACCGGACCTCCTGGTGCACCTGCCGTACGGCCTGCGCGACGTCGGCGGCTACGCCCGCGAGCTGACCGCCGAGACCGTCGTGCACGGCTGGGACCTGGCCCGGGCGCTGGGTGAGACCGGCCGGATGCCCCGGGGAGCGGCGCAGTACGCGCTCGCCGAGTTCAGCGGCTACCGCCACCTGGCCGGCACCGGCCTGTTCGACCCGCCGCTCAACGCCCTGCCGGGCGCCGACGACCAGGAACGGCTGCTGGCGCTCACCGGCCGCAACCCGCACTGGTCCACCGAGCGCCTCTGACGCACCCCTCAGGCCGCCCCGGCGGCCCGCCGGTCTTCCGCGAGCTGACCTCGCGGTTGTGCCAGGACCAGTGACGGGCGCCGTCGGGGCGGGCGAGGGCGGCTGGCACGGGCGGCTCGTGCGGCGTCGGCGGTCGCGCCCACGACGAGCCGCAGCCGTCGGACCCGACCGCCGTCGAACCCCGAGGCGGAACAGCCGCTACCCGTACACCGGGGCGGCTGTTTCCTCCCGACAGGCCGGCACGACGACGGTCTCCAGCGCTGCCCGCCAGCGCTTCTCTTCGAGGAGACGGCCGACGTCTGCTTTGAGGACCCGGCGGGCACGCTGGCCAGGGCCCGGCCCGAACCGCTGGGCCACCGGCGGTTCGGCGCCGATGGGTGGTACACCGTGGAGAGGGGCCCCGGTGCCCGCCCCCACCGCCGCCCAAGCCGAAGCTGCCCACCGGGCGATGGCGGCCGCCATCCGGCGCGGCGGCGCGACCACCGCCGCCGGCCTCGGCCGCTGAACACAGCCCCGTCCCGCGCGGGCCGCCGCCCGGCTGGAGGGCGTAGCACCGACGCCGCACCACACCCCGCCGTCCGAGGCCCGCCCCGTGCAGTCCGCCGGCGGGCCCCGTTCGGTGAAGCGGGCCCGGGATCAGGCGAAGGTGTTGGTGGACCAGATGGCGTTGCCGATGCCTTCGCCGCCGTCGGCCTTGTAGATGACGAGGTTGCCGTCGTCCTGGAGCTTCAGGAAGGCGCCCGCCGACCAGAAGGTGCCGGAGGCCCAGAGGCCGCGGCTGCCGTCCGCGGTGTAGACGACGGCGTTGCCGTCGGGCTGGATCCGGAGGAAGGCGTTGCTGTTGCCGGCGGTGTTGCTGTGCCACAGGACCGCGTTGTCGCTGAGGCGGTAGAGGACGAGGTCACCGTCCCACTGCATCGCCAGGCGGGTGGTCTTCGCGTAGGTCTGCTGGCCGGCCACGAGCTGGGTGCCGGGGCGGAAGGTCGTGGCGCTCCAGACGGTGTTGGCGGCCGTCTCAGCGGCGTTCTTCTTGTAGAGCGCGAAGGTGCCGTCGTCCTGGAGCTTGAGGAACGCGCCGCTCTGGCCCCAGGTGTTGGAGCCCCACAGGGCGCCGGTGCCGGCGGCCGGGTTGCCGTCGCTCTTGTAGAGGACGAAGTTGCCGTCCGTCTGCACGTACGCCCACGCCCCCTTGTTCCCGGCGGTGTTGGTGTGCCAGGTGGGCGTAGCGTCGGCGCGGCGGTAGCGCACCAGGTTGCCGTCCTGCTGCATCTCGACCACGGCGGTCTGGGACTGGAACCACTGACCGGGCTTGATCTTGGTGTCGCTGTTCAGCTTCTGGTCCAGGCGGATGGTGCCGGCGGACCACAGGACGGAGCTGCCGTCGGCCTTGACCATGGCCACGTTGCCGTCGTTCCGGAGCTTGAGGAACGCACCGCTCTGGCCCCAGGTGCCGGAGGCCCACAGGGCGCCGGTGCCGGCGGCCGGGTCGCCGTCGCTCTTGTAGACGACGAGGTTGCCGTCCGGCTGGATGTACGCCCAGGCGCCGTTGTTGCCCGAAGTCCCGCTCGACCACAGGATCCCGTTGTCGACCTGCCGGTGAGTGACGACCAGGTCGCCGTCCGGCTGCATGGTCACCTTCAGGTCCGCGCCGACGACCGACTGCCCGGAGGTCAGCTTGGTGTCCGACTTGACCGACACGCCACCGGCGGCCACGGTCGAGGAGATCCATCCGCCGAGGTCGTCGACGCGGGTGGCGGTCGCGCCGGTGCGGGTCTCGGTGGCCGGGGTGTCGAGGCAGCCGCCCTGCCAGGAGCGGGAGGCGACGGCGACGAGTTCGGCCTTGCCGCCCGTCTCGCGGATCGTGGGGGCGCCGGTGTCGCCCTTGCAGATCGCCGCGCCGCCGGTGCCGGTGATGCTGATGCCGGTCGCGCTCACGGTGCCGAGGCTGAAGGAGCCGGTGTGGGGCTTCAGCGGGGCCCACTCGTCCTTGGTGCGGCCGTATCCGGCCACCCGCAGGTTCTCTCCCGAGGTGGGGGCGGTCGTGGCGAACGCCGGCGGGGTGATGCCGTCCACGGCGGTGGCCAGACGGGCCATCACCAGGTCACGCTCCTGCCGCGGCACCAGCTCGGCCACGTCGGCGGACTTGGCGCCCACCGTGACGGTCGTCTTCCACTTCGGCGCGCCGGCCGCCAGCGTCTGCGGCTGTGCGGGGTCGTCGGAGAAGCAGGACGCGGCGGTCAGCACCCAGTAGTGGTCCACCAGCGTGCCGGTGCAGCCGCGCAGGGCGTCACCGACGACGATCCGGGCGGTGTAGGCGTACGAGCCGTCGGCGGCGGCGTCGCCGGTCACCGCGCCGGCCGGGGCGAAGGAGGTCATCGTGCCGGCGGCCGCGGCCGCGGCCGCTATCAGCACGCCCGCTCGTCGGGAGCGGAGCGAGGAGTTGTGAGGCATGAACAGGATTCCCAACGGTAGGAGATGAATTCGGGTAGCGATCGGTCCGACGTGGTCCGGCGGGTTTCCCGCCGGCGCCTTCACCGACGATCGCGAAGCGCTGCCTTGGAGCGCGGAGGGCCTGCGGGGCACGTCAGCGGTGAGGCCGACCCGGCAGTTCGGGCCCGTCGTCGCCGAGGCCGGATACGAGTGAGCCGCCCTCGACCGACGGAGGCCGCGGTCGTGCGGCCTCTGACGGGCCGCCAGGCCGTGACCCTGCACCCGCTCAGCCGCCCGGAGCGGCACGAGCGGCACGCCCCACACCCAGCTCACCGGCCTGTGCGGCCTGTGGCCCACCGGCCGAGCGGACGGCAGCCTGCCGCCGAGGAACTCGAAGCGCCGGCCCAGCCGTCCGGCATCCTGGCGGTCGGAGTCCCGTTGTGCGGCCCCGTTGGGCTTCGTGGACTCGGACGCCGTCTTCGCGGGGTCGGCGCGGGGGACGTTCGCACCGCTCGCGGTCCGCGGCGACGCGGGCCGATCGGATGGTTCCGGTCCCGCCACTCACGCGACGGGGCCGGGGACCGGGGGATCAGAGGTGCGTCAAACCGCCTGATCAGAGCCTTACTTGGAGGTGGTGATCTCCATCAGAGTGAACGGGCGCTGCTGCGGGTCGGTGAGCTCGCCGACCTTGTTCCAGGTGTTCGGCTTCAGGTCGTGGATCTTGGTCTCGGTGCCGTTCACCATGACCACGTGGACGGAGTAGTCGGAGGTGGAGACGGCGTAGGTCGACGGCAGCTCCAGGCTGAGCCGACCGGACGTGCCGGTGGTGGTGAAGCAGAAGCGGCCGCCGCCGACCTTGTCGGTCTCCGCCATGTTCCGGGCGTCGACCTCCAGCAGGCCCGGAGCGCAGGGCGCGAGGACGATGTGGCCGTCACCGCGCTTCAGCCGGATGCCACGGTCCGCGAAGATCTGGTCCGCGCCGGGGTAGGCGAAGTCCTCCACGGCCGGCGGCGGAGTGTCGTCGGCGGTCAGTGCCTTCGGAGCGGCGGCGGTGCTGCCAGGCGCGGCCGCGGTGCGGTCAGCCGCGACGGCGCCCACGACGCCGGACACCGCGACCGTGCCGGCGACAGCGCCGACGATGACCATCTTGGTGATGGAACGCATGAATAAAACCCCCTGATTAGCCGTCAATTGCTGCTGGTTCGCAGCAGACCTGCCGAGTCGGTGCACGTACCGGCAACCTGGTCGAATGGCGTTGCGGCCACCCCCAGCCACCCCCGACCCCGACCGGCACCATTGCTATCACGAGCGGGGAGACTTCCGGAAGATCGTTTCCCGCTTCGGAATCATCTGGAATTCCACCATGTTCGTATACGGCTCATATATCCGGGAAGGAGGTTGCCACGGGCAGGCGAGCCGCGGACCGGGCCGCTACCGGGTGGTCCAGATCGCCGCGGTCCCGAAGACGACAAGAGACACGAAGACCTGCGCCATCATGGCGGGAGGCCACGTGTTGTCCTCCGACTCGCCCCGCTCCTTCGCCTCCATCAGGCGCTGCGCGAACTTCCTGCGGTGGCCGACCATTCCCACCGGGAAGGCCACCACCGCGAACGAGTACATGGCGAGCACCGCGGCCGCGTCCATGTGCTTCCCGTAGTAGCTGCCGACGCCGAAGACCACCATCGCGGCCGGCGCCAGCGCCATGCTGATCCGATGCGTGCGAGTGGGCATTCCCGGTACCAGGACCGCCCAGAACACCGCGGTCGCCAGGATCGCGAGCCACCACCACGACACGGCACCAAGCCCCAACGGATACACCGCACACCCCCCTTGTTCCGGCTGTGGAGCCCGCGTCGGACGCGGGCTCCACAGCGCTGTTCCGCCACGGCCATTCGAACACGGCCGATCGCTCACAGCCTAGCGATGACCTGATCAGTCGCTCGTGAACCAGCCGACGACGGACGAGACGGCACTGTGTCCGGCCTTCACCAGCCTCTCGCCGACCTTCTCGGTCACCTTTACGCCGAACTTGGCCGCTTCCGCCGCGCCCTTCTCGATCGCGCCGACCACTCGGCCACCGATCAGGGAGAGGCCGACGGTTGCTACCGAGCCGATGAACTTGTCGCTGCTGAAGCCGTAGCCGATCCCGGTGTACAGGGCCGAAGCCACACCCGTCACCAGCGAGAACGTACCGACAGCAGCCGCGAAGGGCTGACCACCCGGAATGAGCATCAGGCCGGCCGCGACGAACCCGCTATAGGTGCTGACACTGCTCAGGAAGTCTCCGTACTCCCGGAACAGCTGCTTGTCGTCCTTCGGCGGAGAGCCCGGAGCCGGCTTGTCGGGAGCCGGAGCCGGAGTGGTCACCTTGTCGTTGGCCGGCGTGTTCACCGGGTCGACGTGGTTGGCCTCGTTGGCCTTCGCCTGGGCCGCGGCGGCGGCGGCAGCAGCGGCCTGCTCCTGCGCGCGCTTCTGGGCGGCGATGGCGTGGGCGTCGCTCGCGGCCTGCGACGCCGTGGCGGCGTCCTTGCCCGCCGCGCTCGCGCTGGCCGCGGCCTGCGCCGCCGAGGCCTTCGCACTCGCCGCCGAGTTCACGGCCTGGTTCGCGGAGGCGGTCGCCTGGGTGGCCGAGTAGTTGGCCTGCCGGTTGGCCGTCTGCGCGGTCGCCGCCGCGCTCTTGGCCTTCTGCGCCGAAGCGGCGGCGGATGCCGCGGAGGCGTCGGCGGCGGTGGACTTGGCCTTGGCGTCGTCCGCGTACCCCTTCGCCTCCAGGGCCGACTGCCCTGCCAGGTTCGCCCAGTGAGCGGCCTCGTCCGACGCGTGGCGCGCGTCCGCAGCGATCTGGTACGCCTTCTGGGCGCTCTCGCTCGCGGTGGCCGCGTCCTTCGCAGCGTTGGCGATCATGCTCAGCACGGAGGACACGTGTGCGTCGGTGTCCGCGTCCTTCTGCGCCGCCGTGTACTGGGTCTTGCGGACGAACTCGTGCTGCATCCAGGCCGGTCCGGCCAGGGCGACCGCGCCCGCGGCCTTCACGTTGGGCCCGCCGCCGTCCACGGCGACCACCACGGCCACCCGGTCGTCCTCGGCCAGGGCCTTGGCGTAGCCGTTGGACAGGAAGGCGGCCAGGACCGACACCCGGCCGTCGGCCAGTGCGGCGCCGCCGTCCCGCTGGACGGCCTTGCCGCCGTCCGAGATCAGGGAGACGGTCCGCACCCGCAGGTCCTCGGCCTGGGCCTGGAGCGCCCCACCGCTGAGGAACTTCTCGACCGCGGTCGGGTCGGTGCTCTCCAGCGTCTTCTGCGCCTCGGTCGCCAGCTTGGCGTTCGCGATGTTCGTGACGGCCAGGATCTTCTCCCGGTCGTCGAGCTGCAGGCTGCGCTGATAGTCCGACTTGGCCCAGGACACCACGGCCTCGTCGGTGCCGGAGAGCGCAGCCTGCGCCGACGCCCGGGTCCAGGAGCCGGTGGACTTCAGCAGGTTGACCGCGGCCTTGCGGCCGGCCTGGGCGGCCGTCGCAGTGGCGGTTCCGGTCGCCGCGGCCTGCTTGACCAGGTCCTTCGTCGCGGCGTCCTGCGAGGCGGCCTCGGTCTGCTGCTGGTTGAAGTCCGCCTGGGAGGCCTGATCGTCCTTCAGCAGCAGGTCGGCCTGGGTGACGCCGAGCTGCTTGTCCGACTCCAGCTGCACGGCCTCGGCGTCACGGGCCAGCTTCTCGAGCGTCTGGGCCTTCGTCACCGCCGAGGCCGCGGTCTGGGCGGCGACAGCGGCGGCGTCCGCGTGCTGCCCCGCGATCTTCGCCCAGTCCTGGGCCTGGCCCGCGGCGTCGGCCGCTGCGGCGGCCGCTGCGGCGGCCTTCTCCGCGTGGTCGGCGGTCCGGTTGGCCAGGTCCTTGGCCTCGGACGCCGCGGCGGCGGCCGAGGTGGCGAGGTTCTGGGCACGGGTCGCGGCCGCGCTGGCCGCGTTGGCCGCGTTGCGGGCGGTGGTGGCCGCGTTGCGGGCGCGGGCCGCCTGCTCGGTGGCCTGGCCCGCGGAACCGGCAGCCTGGGCGCTGGCCTCGGCGGCAGCGGCGGCGTTGTTGGCGGCGCGGGCCGCGGCGGAACCGGCCTGGCCCGCCCGGGCACTCGCGTCGGCGGCGGACGAGGCGGCCGACGCCGCGTCCCGTGCACCGGCGGCAGCATCGCGCGCCAGCACAGCGGCGTCGCTCGCCGCCTTGGCCTGGGACCGGTCGCCCGCGGCGGCGGCAGCGGCGTTGTACGCGCGGCTGGCGGCCTGGCCGGCGGCGGCGGCAGCCGAAGCGGCCGAACGCGCCGCCGTGGCAGCCGTCTTGGCTGCCGCCACCGCCGTGTTGGAGGC
>NZ_JBSHAP010000133.1:0-24845 GCF_053611565.1 Kitasatospora sp. NPDC054795 | reverse complement strand
CAACAACACCACAAACAAGAGCGCCCCCTCCCCGACCCGTGGGTCGGAAAGGGGGCGCCCTCAAAAGGCTCTGCTACAACCTCAGTTGTCGCCGTCCTCGTCGATCAGGAAGCCCCGCATCGGCGCCGGAGCCTGCTGCATCGGCTGCGGCGGCTGCGGTCGGACGGCCGCCATCGGCTGGGTCATCCCGGCCGGCTGCATCTGCGGCGCACCGCTGTTGCCACCGGTCGACTGCCCGCCGAAGCTCGGCGCCGGGGAGTTGCCGCCGAAGGCGCTGTTCCCGCCGAAGGACGGCGAGTTGCCACCGAAGGACGGCTGGTTGCCGCCGAAGCTCGGCGCGCCGCTGCTCATCGCACCGGCACCGGCCGGGGCCATCGACGAGGCCGCCGGCGGCAGCGACGCGGTGGCGGGGATCCGCGGCGGAGCGAGCGAGTCGTCGGCCTGCGACTCCAGCTGGCGCAGCTGGGTCTCCAGGTACGACTTCAGTCGCGTGCGGTACTCACGCTCGAACGCCCGCAGGTCTTCGACCTTGCGCTCCAGCGTGGCCCGCGCCGACTCCAGCGATCCCATCGCGACGCGGTGCTTCTCCTGCGCGTCCCGCTCCAGCGCGTCGGCCTTCGCACGGGCGTCGCGCTCCAGGCCCTCGGCCCGGCTGCGCGCCTCGCCGACGATCTTGTTGGCCTCGGAACGGGCCTCGGAGATCGCCTGGTCGGCGGTCTGCTGAGCGAGCGCCAGCACACGGGCGGCACTGTCGCCGCCGGGGCCCTGCTGCTGCATCGGGCCGCCCATGGGGCCGCCCATCTGCTGCGGGCCGCCCATGGGGCCGCCCATCGGCTGCATCTGCTGCTGGCCCATGCCCTGGCCCATCGGGTTGCCCATCTGCTGCGGGCCACCGGGACCGCCCATGGGCTGCAGCATCTGACCGCCCATCGGCTGGACCAGCTGCTGCTGGCCGCCCATGGTCTGGTTCATCTGCTGCTGCTGGCCGCCTGCGGGAAGCTGCGGCGCGGATCCGGCGGGCAGGCCGAGGGGCTGGTTGCCCATCTGCTGCTGCTGCTGCTGCGGGCCGGGGCCCATCTGCTGGGGACCACCCGGGCCCATCTGCTGCGGGCCGCCGGGGCCCATCTGCTGCGGACCCCCCGGACCCTGCTGGCCGGGGACCGGCGGGCCGGATATGGCGGCCGGCACCGGAGCGCCGCCCTGTCGGGGCGCGTCCTGCTGCGGCTCCTTGCGCAGGTTGGCCTGGTTCTGCGCGGCGGCACGAGTCGCGGCGGCCAGCTTGGCGCGCAGGTCCTCGTTCTCCCGGAGGAGGCGGGTCAGCTCCGCCTCGACCTCGTCGAGGAAGGCATCGACCTCGTCCTCGTCATAGCCTTCACGCAGGCGGACGGTCGTGAACTGCTTGTTCCGAACGTCCTCGGGGGTCAATGGCATCTCTTCACCTCAACGTGATCGTCGGCACACCGGCATCCTGTCGCATCGCTCACCTACGACTAGGGGTGCACAAGCGAGATCAGGACATACACAATGATCATCAGTACGAAGAAGGACAGGTCGAGCGCCACGCCCCCGAAACGCAACGGCGGAATGAGCCGCCGAAGAAGCTTGAGCGGCGGATCCGTGACAGTGTACGTGGCCTCCAGGACCAGGACCATGGCCTTGCCGGGCCGCCACGAACGCGCGAACTGGAAGACCCAGTCCATGACCAGCCGTACGAGCAGGAACACCAGGAAGACGGTCAGGGCGTAGTAGAGCACCGCCCACACGATGTCCATCGCGTATCCCTCTCCCCGGTCCCGATCCCTCGGGCCTGCCGCTCGTCACCTGTCGCCAACCACTGTTGATCAGATCCACACGTAAAGTCGTGGCCGGGTCAGCTCTGGTTGAAGAACCCACCCTCGGCGATCCGAGCCTTGTCCTCCGCCGTGACATCGACGTTAGCAGGCGACAGCAGGAACACCTTCTGTGTCACGCGCTCGATACTGCCGTGCAGACCGAAGACGAGTCCAGCCGCGAAGTCTACGAGGCGCTTCGCGTCGGTGTCGTCCATCTCGGTCAGATTCATGATCACGGGGGTCCCGCCACGGAACTGTTCCCCGATGGTACGGGCCTCGTTGTAGGTCCGGGGGTGCAGCGTGGTGATGCGGTAGGGCTCTCGTTCGTTCACGACCTTGGGCATGATCACCGGTGCGCTCTTCTCCAGGTTGTGGCGACGTTCGGGTGTGATGGACGACACGGGGGCCATCCTCGGAGTCTCCTGGCGGATCGGCACCGCCGCGGGCACCGGCTGCGGGGTGATCGAGGAGACCGGGGCGGGCGCGGCGGCCGCGGGAGCCGGGGCCGGCCGGGGGATGTCCTCGGTCCGCTGGCCCGTCCGGATCGGTTCGGGGTCCGCGTCGTAGTCGTCGTCGGGGTCGTACCCCTGGCCGTCGTACGTCTCGTCCTCCACGAGGCCGAGGTAGACCGCCATCTTGCGCATTGCGCCGGCCATGCTCCTGTCTCCTCCGCTCATAGCCACCTCGCTCGCGCTCGGTGGCGGCTTCGCGATGCGCACACCTTCTGATGGTCGCTTCGCTCGTTCCGTACGGACCGGCTCCGGCCCGGGCCGTACGGCCCCGCCTGCGGATTCCGCGGCCCCTCCACGACGGCGTGTCAGCCCGACGGCCGGTCAGATGCGTGGAGTGGGGGCCGCGGAGCTGCGATCCACGGTTCGCTAGCACTCCGAAGAGCTGCTAGATTCTGTCCTATTTTGTCCTGCTGTCTGATCTACTTACCCGGTGACGTTACCTGAGGGGTGACCTCACTCCGAGTACCGCCGTTCCGACGCGCACATGTGTCGCTCCGGCGGCAATCGCCTGCTCAAGGTCACCGCTCATGCCTGCGGAGACCATGGTGGCAGCCGGATGGGCCGCCCGTACGGCGGTTGCGATTTCCGCCAGCCGATCGAAGGCCCGGGCCGGGTCTCCGGCCAGCGGGCCGGCCAGCGGAGCGACGGTCATCACACCGTCCAGCCGCAGCCCGGGCGTGTCGGCGATCGCGTCGGCCAGTTGCGCGACGTCCTCCGGCGCGACCCCCGCCCGGTGCTCACCCTCCCCGTGCGCCTTGTCCAGCGCCACCTGCACCAGGCAGCCCAGCTCCGGGCGCTCCGCCTTGAGCACCGCCGCGGAGAGCGACTCGACCAGCCGGAGCCGGTCCACCGAGTGCACGTGGTTCGCGTAGCGGACGACCGAGCGGACCTTGTTGGTCTGCAGCTGGCCGACGAAGTGCCAGTCAAGAGGAAGGTTTCTGCACTGCTCCGCCTTGGGAGCGGCGTCCTGGTCCCGGTTCTCCGCGACGTCCGTCACCCCGAGACCGGCCAGCAGCGCGGTGTCCTCGGCGGGGTAGGTCTTGGTGACGACGACCAGGGTGACCTCGTCCCGTGCGCGCCCGGCGGCCGCGCACGCGTCCGCGATCCGGCGCTCGACCACGTCGAGGTTGGTGCCGAGTTCCTCGTACCGGACCCGCTGGCCCTCCGTCAGCGCCGCGGCGAACTCGGGGCTTCCCGGGAACGGTCCGTAGATGTCGTTCGTCATCAGTGATCAGAGCCCAACCAGACGTAGCTCGCGAGCCGGCCGGTGCGCTGCTCGCGGCGATAGGAGTAGTGATCGGCGGATTCAAGGGTGCAGACCGGTGACCTCACCAGCTCCTTGACCCCCACCGCGGCCAGCTGGGCCGCGACTCCCTCCGGCACGTCCAGCGCCGGAGTCCCCCAGGAGGTCTCGGCGAAGGCCTCCGGCACCACCGCGGCGACCTCGGCGCGCAGCTGCGCCGGCACCTCGTAGCAGCGGCCGCAGACCGCGGGCCCGGTGGCGGCGGTGATCCGCGAGGGCTCCGCGCCCAGTTCGACCATCGCCCGGACGGCCGCGGGCACCACCCCGGCCGCCAGCCCGGGCCGGCCCGCGTGGGCCGCGCCCACCACGCCCGCCACCGGATCGGCCAGCAGCACCGGAGTGCAGTCGGCCGTCAGCACCGCCAGTGCGAGCGGCCGGTCGGAGACCACCGCGTCCACCGTCGGGGCCTGACCGGGCGGCTGGCGCCCGGTCACCACGGCGACCTCGGCGCCGTGCACCTGGTTCATCCACACCACGTCGGCCGGGTCGAGACCCAGCTGCCGGGCGGCCAGCGCCCGGTTCTCCCGCACGGCCTCCGGGTCGTCCCCCACCGCGCCGCCGAGGTTGAGCTCCCCGTACGGCGAAGTGCTCACCCCGCCCCACCGGGAGGTGAAGGCGAAGTGAGCACCCGCGCGGATCGAGTGATCGATCACTTAAGGAAGTCCGGGACGTCGAGCTCCTCTGCCGGGCTCTCCACGAACGGCTGCCGGGCCGGCTGCACCTGCGGCGGCACCGGGGCGGCGGTCGTGGTGCTCGAGGTCTCGGCGGTCCGGCTCGACGACGCGGCCGAGGACTCGCCCTCCGAGCGGGACGTCACCGAGCCGATGCTCCCGTAGGACGGGCGGCCGGCCGGACGCTCCGGGGCGGCCGGCGGGGTGGCCGGGCGCTCCGGGGCGGTGGACTTGACCACCGGGTCGCGGACGATCGCCGGCGGCTGCCCGCCGTCGAAGCCGGCCGCGATGACGGTGACCCGGACCTCGTCGCCGAGCGCGTCGTCGATGACCGCACCGAAGATGATGTTCGCCTCGGGGTGGGCGGCCTCGCTGACCAGCTGGGCCGACTCGTTGATCTCGAACAGACCGAGGTCGGAGCCGCCCGAGATGGACAGCAGCACGCCGCGGGCACCGTCGATCGAGGCCTCCAGCAGCGGCGAGGAGATCGCCATCACGGCGGCGGCCTTGGCGCGGTCCTCACCGCGGGCCGAGCCGATGCCCATGAGCGCCGAACCGGCCTCCGACATCACGGACTTGACGTCGGCGAAGTCGAGGTTGATCAGACCCGGGGTGGTGATCAGGTCGGTGATGCCCTGGACACCGGAGAGCAGGACCTGGTCGGCCGAGCGGAAAGCGTCGAGCACGCTGACCTGGCGGTCCGAAATGGACAGCAGCCGGTCGTTGGGGATCACGATGAGGGTGTCGACCTCTTCGCGCAGGGAGGCGATTCCGTCCTCGGCCTGGTTGGCCCGGCGCCGTCCCTCGAAGGTGAACGGACGGGTGACCACGCCGATGGTCAGGGCGCCCAGGGAGCGCGCGATGTTGGCGACGACGGGCGCGCCGCCCGTGCCCGTGCCACCGCCCTCACCGGCGGTCACGAAGACCATGTCGGCCCCCTTGAGGACCTCCTCGATCTCCTCGCGGTGGTCCTCGGCGGCCTTCCGGCCGACCTCGGGGTTGGCGCCGGCGCCGAGGCCCCGGGTGAGTTCACGGCCCACATCGAGCTTGACGTCGGCGTCGCTCATCAGGAGGGCCTGCGCATCGGTGTTGATCGCGATGAACTCGACGCCCTTGAGACCGACCTCGATCATCCGGTTGATGGCGTTGACACCACCGCCGCCGATTCCGACGACCTTGATGACTGCGAGGTAGTTCTGCGGTGCTGCCACGTCGAAGGCCTCTCGCCTCGAATTTCCGGGTCGGCCCGACCCGGGGCGGGGCCGTACCGACGGATGTCGATGGGTAGGGAGCCTGGTTTCTGACTGAATGTCCGAAATGCCGACCGCCGACCCCAACCCTAAACTTGACCTTTAGGGTTAGTTCTGTGTCTCCGTCACATCACCAGGAAACACAGTCTGGTGACACAGGACACTAGGTGGCTCCGGGCACGCGTTTCAACGAACACGCCGAGCTTCCCTTTTTCTTTTGAGCCTATGTGATCATCGGCCGGCATAGGAAACCGGGGGTGACCACCAAGAGTCGGGCCGACACTTCAAGGCGTCAACCCCTCCCTCAGGCAGAGAACCTACCGGATCATCCCGACACCGCCGGCGCCTCCGGCGCCGTCACGTCGAAGTTCGTGCCCTTCTGGTTCATCAGTGCGACCAGCACCCTGGCCTTCCGGTCGATCTGCTCCGGACTCCCCCAGCGCACCGTCGCACCCCCGCTGAGCTGCAACTCGATGTCGTCGTAGGAGTGCACCAGCACCGAGCCGGCCCGCTTGGCGACCTCCGGGGGCAGCCCGGCGGCCACCGCCACCGCGCCCTGCACCAATTGCGGACGGGAGATCACCCCGTCCACGTCGTTCGCCTGCTGACTGAGTCGCAGCTCGACCACCGGAACGCCCTCCGGCGGAGCCGGTTCGGTGGCGAAGCTCACGCCCCCGGCATCCACCTGGGTGAACTGGCCGTCATCCCCCTTGACGGCGGCCACCGCCTTGCGCTGGACGACCTTCACCCGCAGGGTGTGCGGCCAGCCCCGCCACACCTCGGCCTCGGCCACCCGGGGGATCCCCTCCACCCGGTGCCGGACGTCGTCCAGGTCCACGCGCGCCAGCGGGCCGTCACCGAGCCCGCCGACCGCCGCGCGGACCTGGTCCGCCGTCAACTTGTCGTCGCTCATGCCCTGGACCGCGACGCTGCGCACGTCCAGGACCGAGGAGAGGAACACCAGCCAGGCCAGCACGCCGAGCACCGTGGCGCCGAGCACGCCCAGCACCACGATGCCCCGCCGGGAGAGCCGGAGGCGGGGAGCGGACTCCTCCACCTCCAGCTCCTTCTCCAACGGGTCGGCGAGCCGGCCGTCAGCCACGGCGGCGGCCGCCGCGGTGGGCCTGGATCGCCTCGTAGACCATGCCGACCAGCAGGTCGTCGGCGTCCCGGCGGCCGAACTCGGCGGCCGACCGGCTCATGTCCCACAGCCGCTGCGGGTCGGTGAGCACCGGCAGCACGTTCTGGAGCACCCAGTCCGGGGTCAGCTCGGCGTCGTCCACCAGCAGGCCGCCGCCGGCCTTGACCATCGGCTGGGCGTTCAGCCGCTGCTCGCCGTTGCCGATCGGCAGCGGGACGAAGGCGGCGGGCAGGCCGACGGCCGCCAGCTCGGCCACCGTCATGGCGCCGGCCCGGCAGAGCATCATGTCGGCGGCCGCGTAGGCCAGGTCCATCCGGTCCAGGTACGGCACCGGGCGGTACGGCGGCATCCCGGGGACGTCCGCCACCTGCGGCAGCTCGTTCTTCGGGCCGACCGCGTGCAGGATCTGCACCCCGTACTGCTGGAGCCGCGGCGCGATCGCGGTGATCGTCTCGTTGAGCCGGCGCGCGCCCTGGGAGCCGCCGGAGACCAGCAGGGTGGGCAGCCGCTGGTCGAGGCCGAAGTAGTGGCGGGCCTCGGGGCGGGCCGCGGCGCGGTCCAGGGTGGCGATGGTCCGGCGCAGCGGGATGCCGATGTACCGGGAGTCGCGCAGCTTGCTGTCCGGCGTGGAGACCGCCACGAAGTCGCTGTAGCGGGCGCCGATCTTGTTGGCCAGGCCCGGGCGGGCGTTCGCCTCGTGCACCACGATCGGCACGCCGGCCCGCTTGGCGGCCAGGTAGGCGGGCATCGCGACGTAGCCGCCGAAGCCGACCACGGCGTCCGCGTTGACCCGCTCGATGATCTCCTGGGCGGCCCGGACGGTGCCGCGCAGCCGGCCGGGGACGGTGATCAGCTCCGGGGTGGGCTTGCGGGGCAGCGGCACGGCCGGGATGAGCTCCAGCTGGTAGCCGCGCTCGGGGACCAGCCGGGTCTCCAGTCCGCGCTCGGTGCCCAGGGCGGTGATCCCGACGGACGGGTCGTGCCTGCGGAGGGCATCCGCGAGGGCCATGGCCGGCTCGATGTGACCGGCGGTCCCCCCGCCGGCGAGTACGACATGCACCGAAATTCACCGCTCCCTGCGTGCCGGCCCCGGGGCCGGGCGCGCTGTGGTTCGTCGTCGTGGCAGCACCCGGGCCAGTTGTCTCCTGATCCGGGAGTTCTTGCTCCGGGCGGCCAGGGCCGCCTTCGCGCCCGAGGTGCTGCGCGCCAGGCACAGCAGCACTCCGATCGCGGACATGGCCGACAGCATGGCGGAACCGCCGTAGGAGAACAGCGGGAGCGGGACGCCCGCGATGGGCAGCAGTCCCAGCGCCGACCCCAGGTTGATCATGGCCTGCGCCATGATCCAGGTGGTGGCGGCTCCCGCGGCGTACCTGACGAAGGGGTCCTTCGTACCGATGGCCACACGGATACCCGCGTAGCCTAGTGCCGAGAAGAGACCGAGGACCGACAGCGTCCCCACCAGACCGAGTTCCTCGCCGGTCGCGGCGAAGATGAAGTCGGTGTGCGCCTCGGGCAGCTGGCCCCATTTCTCCACGCCGGCGCCGAGGCCGGTGCCGAAGCCGCCGCCGTTGGCGAACGCGAAGACGCCGTGCAGGGCCTGGAAGCAGGCGCCCTCCGGGTCGAGCTTGGTGACGCCGATGCAGCTCAGCCGCTCGGCCCGGTGCGGCACGGTGACCACCAGGGCGGTGCAGACCACCACCGCCACCCCGAGGGTGGCCACGAACAGCCGCAGCGGCGCGCCGACCATCCAGAGCAGCGCGAACACCATGGCCACCAGGATCATCGAGGTGCCCATGTCGCCGCCGAACATGATCAGCGCGAGCAGCAGCAGGGCCCCCGGCACCAGTGGCACCAGCAGGTGCTTCCACGAGTTGAGGGTGCCCGCCTTCTGCTTGCGGGCGAGCAGGTCGGCGCCCCAGAGCACCAGCGCGAGCTTGGCGAACTCCGAGGGCTGGAACTGGAAGAAGCCGAAGTCCAGCCAGTTCTGGTTGCCGTTGATCCGCACCCCGATGCCGGGGATGGCCACCAGTGTGAGGGCGCCGATCACAGCGATCATCACCGGATAGGTGATCACCCGCAGCACCGCCACCGGGACGGACGCGAAGCCGATCAGCAGGACCAGGCCGAGGATGGCCGCGATCAACTGCTTGAGGAAGTAGTACTGCGCCGTGTGGTGCTGGTTCAGGGCGAGGATCTGCGAGGCCGAGAAGACCATCATCAGACCGAGCACGACCAGCAGCAGGGTGCTGCCGACGACCAGCAGGTACGGGGTGAGCGGCCGGTCCAGCCAGTACCGGACCCGGGCCCGGAAGGCCTGGACCCGGGCCAGTGGACCGGCCGACTTGTACTTGGTCGTGGTGGCGGAGATCACTCTCATCGGCTCGGCGGCGTCCCGCTTCTCAACGCCGGAATCCGCTCTGCCCTGCCCCGCCACCGCTCCCCGCTCACTGTTTCTCCGTCCGACGCCCGCGCCGGACCGCCTACTCGCCCGCCAGCTCCCGGACGGCCGCCGCGAAGAGGTCGCCGCGCTCGCCGTAGTTGGTGAACATGTCCATCGAGGCGCAGGCCGGTGCCAGCAGCACCGTGTCACCCGATCGGGCGAGCGACGCGGCCGTTCGAACGACCTCGGCCATCGCCACCGCGCCAGTCTGGCCCTCGGCCGCCTCGATCACCGGCACATCCGGAGCGTGTCGCTCCAGCGCCTCCCGGATCAGCGCGCGGTCCTCGCCGATCAGCACCACCCCGCGCAGCCGCTCGGCCGCGCCCTGCACCAGGTCGTCGAAGGTCGCGCCCTTGGCCAGGCCCCCGGCGATCCAGACGATCGGCCGGAAGGCGGCCAGCGAGGCGGCCGCCGCGTGGGTGTTGGTGGCCTTGGAGTCGTCGATGTACGCGACCTCGCGGACCACGCCGACCTCGGCGATCCGGTGGGCGTCCGGGCGGAAGGCCCGCAGGCCCTCCCGGACGGCCTTCGGGTCGACGCCGTACGACCGGGCCAGCGCCGCCGCGGCGAGCGCGTTGGCGATGTTGTGCGGGGCCGGCGGGTTGACGTCCTCGACGGCGCCCAGCTCGGCCGCGTTCTTGGCCCGGTCCTCGACGAAGGCCCGGTCCACCAGCAGCCCGTCCACCACGCCGAAGTTCGACGGACCGGGCGCGCCGAGACCGAAGCCGATCGCCCGGCAGCCCTCCTCGACGTCGGCCTCGCGGACCAGCGCCTCGGTGGCCGGGTCGGCCAGGTTGTACACGCAGGCGACGACGTTGCCCTCGTAGATCCGGCCCTTGTCGGCGGCGTACGCCTCCATCGAGCCGTGCCAGTCGAGGTGGTCGGGTGCCAGGTTGAGCACCGCCGCCGAGTACGGGCGCAGCGAGGGCGCCCAGTGCAGCTGGTAGCTGGAGAGCTCGACGGCGAGCACGTCGTACGGCTCCTCGGCGAGCACCGCGTCCAGCACCGAGACCCCGACGTTGCCGACCGCGGCGGTGCGCCGGCCGGCGGCGGTGAGGATCGAGGCGAGCATCTGGACGGTGGTGGTCTTGCCGTTGGTGCCGGTGACGGCCAGCCAGGGGGCGGGCTCGCCGGTGCCGGGCAGCGGCCTGCGCAGCCGCCAGGCCAGCTCGACGTCGCCCCAGACCGGCACGCCGGCCGCCTCGGCGGCGGCGAACAGCGGGCTGTCCGGCGCCCAGCCGGGCGAGGTGACGATCAGTTCGGTGCCCTCGGGCAGGCTCGCCCCGTCGCCGAGCCGCACGGTGACGCCCAGCGCCTCCAGCTCGGCGGCCCGGGCGGCCAGGCCGGGCCCGCTGCCGCCGTCCACCACGGTGACCCGGGCGCCGAGGCCGTGCAGGACGCGCGCGGCGCTGATGCCCGAGACGCCGAGCCCCGCGACGGCGACCGGCAGGCCGCCGAAGTCCGGGTTGGTCAGGTCGGGGTCGGTCATCCGGTCACCCATCCCGCGTAGAACAGTCCGAGGCCGACGGCGACGCACAGACCCTGGATGATCCAGAACCGGACCACGATCAGGACCTCGGTCCAGCCCTTGAGTTCGAAGTGGTGCTGCAGTGGCGCCATCTTGAAGACGCGCTTGCCGGTCATCCGGAAGGAGCCGACCTGGATGATCACCGAGAGGGTGATGATCACGTAGAGGCCGCCGAGCAGGGCGAGCAGCAGCTCGGTGCGGGAACAGATCGCCAGACCGGCCAGGGCGCCGCCGAGGGCGAGCGAGCCGGTGTCACCCATGAAGATCTTGGCGGGCGAGGTGTTCCACCACAGGAAGCCGAAGCAGGAGCCCATCAGGGCGGAGGCCACGACGGCGAGGTCCAGGGGGTCGCGGATGTCGTAGCAGTTGGCGGTCGCGGTGATGGCGTAGGCGCAGCTCTGGGTGTGCTCCCAGATGCCGATGAAGGTGTAGGCGCCGAAGACCATCACCGAGGCACCCGTGGCGAGGCCGTCCAGACCGTCCGTCAGGTTCACGCCGTTCGACATCGCGGCGATCATGAAGTACGCGAAGATGACGAACAGGACGGGGCCGATCGCCCACTTGAAGTCCCGGACGAAGGACAGGCTCTGGGACGCCGGGTTGAGCCCGCGGTCGTCCGGGAACTGCATCGCCAGGACGGCGAACCCGAGGCCGACGATCGACTGGCCGGCCAGCTTCGCCTTGGCCCGCAGGCCCAGCGAGCGGCGCTTGACCACCTTGATGTAGTCGTCCAGGAAGCCGACCAGGCCGAGACCCGCGGTCAGGAAGAGCACCAGCAGCCCGGAGGCCGTCGGGCTCTCGCCCGTTATCGCCTTCGTGGCGAAGTACGCGATCAGGGTCGCCAGGATGAAGGCGATGCCGCCCATGGTGGGCGTGCCCTTCTTGCTGTGGTGCGCCTTGGGGCCGTCGTCACGGATGTACTGGCCGTAGCCGTGCTTCGCCAGCACCTTGATCAGGGCCGGGGTGCCGAGCAGCGACAGGATGAGACCGATCATCCCGGAGAAAAGGATCTGCTTCATTATTCGGCCACACCGTCCGCCAGGAGGGCCTCGGCCACCTTCTCCAGCCCCACCGAACGGGAAGCCTTCACCAGGACCACATCCCCCGGCCGCAGCTGACTGCGCAGCAGCTCGACCGCCGCGTCCGCGTCGGACACCAGCACCGACTCCTCACCCCACGAACCTTCGTTCCTCGCGCCGAGTTCCATGCAGGCCGCCTCGCGTCCGCCGACCGCCACCAGCTTGGTGACGTCGAGCCGGACCGCGAGCCGCCCGATGGCGTCGTGCTCGGCCAGGCTCTCCTCGCCGAGCTCCCGCATCTCGCCGAGCACCGCCCAGGTGCGGCGGCGCTCCGGGCCCCGGCCGCCCATCGAGACGAGCGCCCGCAGCGCGGCCCGCATCGAGTCGGGGTTCGCGTTGTAGGCGTCGTTCACGACGGTGACACCGTCGGCCCGGTCGACAACCTCCATGCGCCAGCGGGACAGCGCACCCGCTTCGCCCAGGGCTGCCGCGGTGTCGTCGACGGACATCCCGAGCTCCACCGCCACCGCGGCGGCGGCGAGGGCGTTCGAGACGTGGTGCTCACCGTACAGGCGCAGCTGCACGGTCGCGGAACCGGCCGGGGTGGTGAGCGTGAAGGATGGCCGCCCGGTGGCGTCCAGGCGAACGTCGGTGGCCCGTACGTGGGCGTCCGGTGATTCCCCGAACAGGACCACCTTCGCCCTGGTGCGGGAGGCCATCGCGCGCACCAGCCGGTCGTCCGCGTTCAGGATCGCGGCACCGTCGGCGGGCAGCGACTCCACCAGTTCGCCCTTGGCCTCGGCGATCGCCTCCTGGGAGCCGAACTCGCCGACGTGGGCGGTGCCGACGTTGAGGACCAGGCCGATCCGGGGCGGGGTGATCGAGGTGAGGTACTCGATGTCGCCCTTGTGCCGGGCGCCCATCTCCATCACCAGGTGCCGGGTGCCGGCCTCGACCCGCAGCGCGGTCATCGGGTGGCCGATCTCGTTGTTGAGCGAGCCGGGCGGGTAGACCGTCTCGCCGTGGCGCTGGAGCAGCTGGGCGATCAGGTCCTTGGTGCTGGTCTTGCCGGCCGAGCCGGTCAGCGCGACCACGGCGGTGCCCTCGGCGCGGGCGACCACGGCGCGCGCCAGCCTGCCGAGCGCCTCCACCACACTGTCGACCAGGACGGCGGGCACGCCGACCGGGCGGGAGGCCAGCACCGCGACGGCGCCGTCCCCGACCGCCTTGGCCGCGTAGTCGTGGCCGTCCACGTACTCGCCGACGAAGGCCGCGAACAGGCCGCCGGGAACCACCTTCCGCGAGTCGACCTCGACCGGGCCGGTGACCAGGGCGTCCGGGTCGGCGCCGTCCAGCGTGCCTCCGACGGCGGCGGCCACCTCGGCGAGGGTCAGTGCGATCACTGCTGCTCTACTCCTCGGTCGCCCCGTACGGCCGCGGCCCGCGCGACGGACTCGCGCAGCACCTCCCGGTCGTCGAAGGGGCGGATCTCGTCTCGTACGTACTGGCCGAGCTCGTGGCCCTTGCCGGCCACCAGCACGGTGTCCCCCGCCTGGGCGCGGGCGACGGCGAGTGCGATCGCCTCGGCCCGGTCGGGGACGACCAGGACGGCCCCGCGCTCGGCCTCGGGCACCGCGGCGGCGCCGGTCAGCATGGTGGCGAGGATCGCCAACGGGTCCTCGCTGCGCGGGTTGTCGCTGGTCAGCAGGGCGGTGTCGGCCAGACGGGCGGCGATGGCACCCATCGGGCCGCGCTTGTGCGGATCCCGGTCGCCGCCGCAGCCGACCACGACGTGCAGCCGGCCCTCGGTGACCTGGCGCAGCGAGGCGAGGACGGCCTGGAGGGCGTCCGGCTTGTGGGCGTAGTCGACGACGGCGACGAACGCCTGTCCGGCGTCCACCCGCTCCAGCCGGCCGGGCACGCCGGGGACGGCGGCGACGCCGGCCACGGCCCGCTCCAGCGGCAGCCCGGCGGTGACCAGCACGGTGATCGCGGCGAGCGCGTTGGCGACGTTGAACGGGCCGGGCAGCGGGACGGAGGCATCGGCCTCGGCGCCGTCCGGGCCCAGCACCCTGAAGGTGGAGCCGACCGGCCCGAGTCGGACGTCCACGGCCCGCCAGTCGGCCCCGGCGGCGCCGGTGGCGGAGAAGGTGGTCACCGGGATCTCGGCCTCGGCGGCGAGCCGGCGGCCGTACTCGTCGTCCAGGTTGACCACGCCCCGGCGGGACTTGCCGGGCTGGAAGAGCCGGGCCTTCGCCTGGAAGTAGTCCTCCATGTCCGGGTGGAAGTCGAGGTGCTCGGGGGTCAGGTTGTTGAACAGCGCGACGTCGTACGCGACGCCGTCGGTGCGGCCGAAGACCAGGGCGTGGCTGGAGACCTCCATGGTCACCGCGTCGGCGCCGCGCTCGGCCATCACGCCGAGGATCGCGTGCAGGTCGGTGGCCTCGGGGGTGGTGCGCTCGCTCTTGATCCGCTCCTCGCCGACCCGCATCTCGACGGTGCCGATCACTCCCGGGCTGCGCCCGGCGCCGCGCAGGCCGCCCTCGACCAGGTAGGAGGTGGTGGTCTTGCCGTTGGTGCCGGTCAGCCCGAGCATCAGCAGCCGCCGGGAGGGGCGGCCGTAGACGATCGCGGCCAGCTCGCCCATGACGGCCCGCGGCCGGTCGACGACCAGCAGCGGCAGGCCGGTGGCGGCCGCCTGCTCGACGCCGGCCGGGTCGGTGAGCACCGCCACCGCGCCGGACTCCGCGGCCTTGGCCGCGAAGGCCGCGCCGTGGTGGTTGGCGCCCGGGAAGGCCACGTACACGTCGCCCGGGCGGACCGCGCGGGAGTCGTGGGTGACACCGCTGACGGCGCCGCCCTCGACGGGCGGCAGGCCCAGTTCGGCGGCCAGCTCGGCGAGCGGCAGGGCGGTGGTCCCGGTCGGGCGGGGCGGACTCACGGTGGTTTGATCGGGTTTCGGCACGGCGGGAAGGCTATCCGCCGAAGGGTGTCCAGGGCCAAACCGGCCCTTCGCCGCGCCGTGCTCCGGCCCGGCCGGTTCGTTGCTCATCGCTCGTTCACGGCTTCCAGTCGACGGTGAGGTTGGGCGCCTGGCTGCCGCTCGGCGGGACCTGCATGGTCTTCAGGGTGAACTCCATCACCTGCTTGAACACCGGGCCGCACAGCTGGCCGCCGAAGTGGCCGTTGACCGGGCCCTGGAGGGTGCAGGAGACGGTGTACCGGGGGGCGTCGGCGGGGGCGAAGCCGATGAAGGAGGCGGTGTAGCCGTCGTAGCCGACGCCGTTGGCGGCGCCCCGGTTGGCGGTGCCGGTCTTGCCCGCGACCCGGTAGCCGGAGATGGCGGCCTTGCCGCCGGTGCCCTGCTCGTCGTCGACGACCGACTCCAGCATGGAGGTGAGGGTCTTGGCCGTCTCCGGGCTGACCACCCGGGTCTGCTCCCCCGGCGCGCTCGGCGTGTACTTGCCGTTCGGGTCGGTGACGCCCTGGACGATGCTGGGCGCGACCCGCACCCCGCCGTTGGCGATGGTGGAGTAGACCGAGGTGGCCTGCAGCGCGTTCATCTGCAGCGGGCCCTGGCCGAAGGAGATGTTGTACTTCTCCGAGGCGACCAGGTCCTCCGGCTTCTTGAGCATCCCGGGGGTCTCCCCGGGGAAACCCAGGCCGGTCGGCCGGGCCACGCCGAACTTGCGCATGTAGCCGTCCAGCACCTGGTTGGCCTTCAGCTGGTCACCGTCGCCGAGGGTCTCGACCGCCTCGATGGTGCCGATGTTGGACGACTTGGCGAGCACCCCGGCCAGGGTCAGGTACCAGGGGTCGTGGTCGATGTCGTCCTTGAACTGCTGCCCGGCCCGGACCAGCCGGTTGGGCACGGTGACCTTGGTGTCCCAGGTCGCCTTGCCGGAGTCCAGCACGGCGGCCAGGCTCATCAGCTTGGCGGTGCTGCCCGGCTCGTACGCGTCGGCCAGGGCGGGGTTGCCCAGCTGCGCCTGCTTGGACAGGCTCAGGTCGTTCGGGTTGAAGCCGGGCGCGGTGGCCATCGCGAGGACCTGACCGGTCTTCACGTCCTGGACCACCACGTAGCCCTTCTCCGCGCCGGAGTTGGCCACCTGGTCGGTGATCGCCCGCTGGGCGGCCCACTGGATGTCCCGGTTGATGGTCAGCTTCACGTCGTCGCCCGGCACGGCCGGCTCCATCGAGCCCCCCGCGGTGGGCACCAGCCGCCCGCCCGACTGGGCGTAGCTGCTGTGGCCGTCCTTGCCGGCCAGCAGCTTCTGGTACTGGAGCTCCAGGCCGCCGGCGCCCTCGCCCTCGGCGTTGACGAAGCCGACCAGGTTGGCCGCCAGCCCGTCCGCGGGGTAGATCCGCTTCTGGGTCTCCCGGTTGAACACCCCGGCCAGCGGGTTGGCGCACTCGTTGTCCACCCGGGTGCGTCCGCCCTGGTCGGCGGGCTTGCCGAGCAGCCTCTTCTGGGCCTGGCAGGCCCGCGAGCCGGCCTGCTTCTCCAGGCCCGACTTGAGGTCGCTGATCTGCTTCTTGGCGGCCGGGGTCCGCTGGGCCGCGAGCCGCTTGTAACGGCTCTTGGGGGTGTGCAGGTCGGTGGCGATCTTCTCCTTGGGCACGCCGAGGATCGGCGACAGCAGCGCGGCCGCCTGCTCCGGCGCGTCCGGGATGCCGGTCGCCTCCGGGGTGAACATCGCCGGGTCGGCGGTGATGTCGTACGCGTCGACGGTGGCCGCCAGCGAGACCCCGTCGGAGGACGTTATCGAGCCGCGTTCGGCGGTGATCGGGATGTTCAGGTAGCGGTTGGTGTTGGCGTCGGCGGCCAGCGCGTCGGCGTCCACCAGCTGGAGCTGCACCAGGCGGCCCGCGAAGACGGAGAACACCAGCGACAGCACCACGCTGATCACCCGCAGCCGGCGCTTCGGCTCGGCCAGCTTGAGCGCCTTGGGGCGCAGCGACGGACGGCTCCGCGGGCGCACCGCCGCCTGGCTGCGGGCCGGCGGGCGTCCCTCGGGGCCGCGCTGCTGCGGCGCCCGCGGGGTACGGCCGACGGAGGCCGACCTGGCGGGCTGGGCCTTGGCCGACTGGCTGCGGGCGGGCTGGCCCTTCGCGGGCTGACCCTTGACCGGCTGGCCGCGGCCGGAGCCGGACTGCGCGCGCGGCGCGCCGCCGCGGGGCACCGGACGGCGGCCGTTGCCGCCGCCGGACCCGCCGGACCCACTGGTGGGCTGACGTGGAGTGCTCATGCGACCACCTCGCTGCGCTCGGCGGACGCTTCGCACCATTCGTACCTGTTGACGGTTCGCCCGTTCCGCCCGCTCACCGGCCGGCACCCCCGCTCGGCTTCGCGCCCGCGGCGGGCGGGACCGGGTTGAGCTGGATCACCGAGTCACCGGCGGACGCCGCCGGGGTCGGCGCCGGCGGTGGGGCGGCGGGCGACGGGGCGCCGCCCGGCTGCGGCGCGGCCGGCGACGGCCCGGCACCGGGCTGGGCGGCACTCGGCTGGGCCCTGGTCGGCCACGGCTCGGCCGTGGACCGCTTGACCGGCGGGCTGTCCTGCGCCGGGCCCGGGGTGCCGATCACCTTGCCGCCGTTCGGGACGTCCAGGAAAGCCATGCCGCCGGCCGGGACCATGCCGAGCTCGGCCGCGCGCCGCGACAGCGCGTCCGGGGCCGAGCTCTGGTCGATCTCGTGCTGGAGGCCCTGCTGCTCGTCGGTCGCCGTCGTGGTCTGCTTCTGCAGCCGGGACAGCTCGAAGGAGCCCTCGTTGAGCGCGGTGTTCAGCGTGAGCAGGCCGAGCAGCCCGGCCGCCAGCAGCACCACGATGAGCACCGCGAACGGCGTGCGCCGCCGCACCGGGCGCCTGCCCGGCCGGACCGTGATCCGTGCCCTGCCCTGCCTCGGGAGTCCTCCCCGCCCCGCCCGGACCTCACCGGCCACCGGCCCCACCGCTCTCCTCCGCCCTTCGGACCCGCCGGGACCGGTTCGTCAGCCCCGCTTGCTACGGTCCCTGATCCTCTCCGCCACCCGCAGCCGCACGGGCGCGGCACGCCGGTTCTCCTCGATCTCCTCCTCGGTGGCCAGCTCGGCACCGCGAGTGATCAGTTTGAGCCAGGGCTGGTGCTCCTCCGGGATGAACGGCAGGCCCGGCGGAGCGGTGCTGGTCGCACCGGCGGCGAAGCACTGCTTGACCAGGCGGTCCTCCAGCGACTGGTAGGACATCACCGCGATCCGGCCACCCACCGCGAGGACGTCCAGCGCGCCCGGGATCGCCCGGTCCAGGACCTCCAGCTCGCCGTTGACCTCGATCCGCAGCGCCTGGAACGTCCGCTTGGCCGGGTTCCCGCCGGTCCGACGGGTCGCCGCCGGGATGGCGTTGCGCACCAAATCGACCAGACGCGCGCTGTTGGTGAACGGTTCCTTCTCCCGCTCCCGCAGGATCACCGAGGCGATCTTCCCGGCGAACCGCTCCTCGCCGTACACCTTGAGGATCCGGGCCAGGTCGCCGTGGCTGTAGGTGTTCAGCACCTCCGCCGCGCTGATCCCCCGGGTCTGGTCCATCCGCATGTCCAGCGGCGCGTCCTGCGCGTACGCGAAGCCGCGCTCGGCCTCGTCCAGCTGCATCGAGGAGACGCCGAGGTCGAACAGGACGCCGTCCACCTCGTCGATGCCCAGGCGCTCCAGCACCTCGGGGATCTCGTCGTAGACGGCGTGCACCAAGGTGGCCCGGTCGCCGAACGGGGCCAGCCGCTCGCCGGACAGCTTCAGCGCCACCGGGTCGCGGTCCACCGCGACCAGCCGCACCTGCGGGAACTGGGTCAGCAGCGCCTCGCTGTGCCCGCCGAGGCCGAGGGTGGCGTCGACCACGACGGCGCCGGGGCGCGAGATCGCCGGGGCCAGGGCGTCCATGCACCGCTGGAGCATCACCGGAACGTGCTTGGGGCCCGGTTCGTTGGTGGTCATGCGCGGTGGCGCCCTTCCTCGGTGCGGAGCAGCCCGATGTCCGGGAGCTGCGACCATTCTCGCCCACCGTGCCCCGGCACGACGAAGCGGCCCGTGGTCCCCGCCCGCTCGAGGGGAAGATCGTGACCGCCCGGCACCGGGGAAGGTGCGCCAGGTGGACACGGAGCGGGAGGAGGCCACGGACCGCGTCGACCGGGCCGCACCGGCCGGGAAGGCCCGGTTGACGGGCCCCGGCGGGTGTGCTCCACTGCGCCGCAAACTCTATCGCGCGGGCCTTGCCAGTCAATGGTCCGCTCCGGCGCACCACCCGGGCGGCGGTACGGATCACCGCAGGTCGCGGGCGTGCGGGTGGACCGGTGGCGGCACGGATCGGGGGCCTTCGACGGCCGGCGCGCGCCCCCTCCCCGCCCCGCGTGCGGGTCACCCCGTACCAGCCCGGACGAACCCTCCGGTTGTGGCGATGCACCCGATCGCGGCGCCCGGTTCTGTAGCTCCCCGCCCCACCGCGCGCTCCTGATCCGCACTAACGTCGCCACCATGACAGTGACACCAGACCGGCCCTCGCCGAACGCCGCTGCCGCCCCTGCCAGACCCACCGTCATCGACCGCTTCGTCACGGCCAACCGCACCTACGCCGTGACCTTCCAGGACGGCGGGATGGACGCCCGCCCGGTGCAGAAGATCGCCGTGGTCGCCTGCATGGACGCCCGCCTCGACCTGTTCGCGGCGCTCGGCCTCGAACTCGGCGACGCGCACGTCATCCGCAACGCCGGAGGCGTCGTCACCGACGACACCATCCGCTCCCTGACCATCAGCCAGCGCGCCCTCGGCACCCGCTCGATCGCGCTGATCCACCACACCGGCTGCGGCCTGCTCGGGCTCACCGAGGACTTCCGCCGCGAGCTGGAGCTGGAGGTCGGCCAGCGCCCGCAGTGGGCGGTGGAGGCCTTCGTCGACCTGGACGGCGACGTCCGCCAGTCCATGCAGCGCGTCCGCACCTCTCCCTTCCTGCTGCACACCGACGACGTCCGCGGCTTCGTCTTCGACGTCCACACCGGCCTGCTGCGCGAGATCGACTGAGTTCTCCGTCCGCTCGTCCCCGGGCCCGCCGCAGCCGCCCGGAGACGAGCGGACGGGCCACTCGCGGTCCAGGCATTCGGGAACCGCCGAATGGTGACTTCTGGCCATCCCGCGGGGGAGAATGCGCCTGCCGGTCGGACCCCGAACCACCTGGGGCGGCCAGGCCGCAGGCCGCCTTTCCCGGCGCCGGTTCCTTGTTCGGAACCGCCCCCGGGACGGCCGCGTCAAGCATGGGGTGGGGCCCGGCCTCGGGACGGGGCGGGCACAGGGTGCCAGGGAGCGTAAACGGGTGACGAGCTACAACGATCAGGCCGGACTCGGCAGTCCTGCGGGGGGCGAGCAGCAGAGGGCGAACGGGTACCAGCCGGTCGGGCTCCCCGAGCTCGCCGCGGTCGTCGACCGCGTCCGCGCCAACGTCGAGAGCGTGATCGAGGGCAAGCCGGAGGCCGTCCGGATCGCCCTGACCGTCCTGCTCGCCGAGGGCCACCTGCTGCTGGAGGACGTGCCCGGCGTCGGCAAGACCATGCTGGCCAAGGCGCTCGCCCGCTCGCTCGACTGCACCGTGCGCCGCATCCAGTTCACGCCCGACCTGCTGCCCTCGGACGTCACCGGCACCAACATCTACGACCAGCAGCGGCACGACTTCGAGTTCCGCCCGGGCGCGATCTTCGCCCAGGTCGTGGTCGGCGACGAGATCAACCGCGCCTCGCCCAAGACCCAGTCCGCGCTGCTGGAGTCCATGGAGGAGCGCCAGGTCACCATCGACGGCACCAGCTACGAGCTGCCCTCGCCGTTCATGGTCGTGGCCACCCAGAACCCGGTCGAGATGGAGGGCACGTACCCGCTGCCGGAAGCCCAGCGCGACCGCTTCATGGCCCGGATCTCGATCGGCTACCCCAGCCCCGAGGCCGAGCTCGCGATGCTGGACGTGCACGCCGGCGCCAGCCCGCTGGAGGACCTCCAGCCGGTCGCGCACGCCTCCGACATCCTCAAGCTGATCGACCTGGTCCGCGGCGTGCACATCGCCGACCCGGTCCGCCGCTACGCCGTCGACCTCGTCGGCGCCACCCGCACCAGCCCGGAGCTGCGCCTGGGCGCCTCCCCGCGCGCCACCCTGCACCTGGTCCGGGCCGCCCGCGCCGCCGCCGCGCTGGACGGGCGCGACTACGTCACCCCGGACGACATCCAGCGCCTCGCCGTCCCGGTCCTGGCACACCGTCTGATGCCGACCGCCGAGACCCAGCTCAGCCGCCGCACCTCCGAGCAGATCGTGACCGACCTGGTCGCCCGGCTGCCGCTGCCGCGCCCGCAGGGCGGCCCGGCCGTCCGGAGGGGCTGAGGTGACCCAGTCCGACTCCGCTTCGGGACTGCGGGCCGGCTTCCGCGGTCTCACCACCCGGGGGCGGTCCTTCCTCGCCGCCGGGGTCACCGCGGTGGTCTGTTCCTACCTGCTCGACCAGAACGCCCTGCTGCGCGTCGGCGTCCTGCTCGCCGCCCTGCCGCTGGTCGCCGTGGTGGTGGTCGCCAACACCCGCTACCGGGTGGCCAGCGGACGCCGGCTCAGCCCGCGCCGGGCCGTCGCCGGCCAGGAGGCCCGGGTCCACCTGCGGGTCGACAACGTCTCCCGGGTGCCCACCGGCGTGCTGCTGCTGGAGGACAAGGTCCCGTACGTGCTCGGGCCGCGCCCGCGCTTCGTACTGGACCGGGTCGAGCCGCGCGGCAACCGCGAGGTCTCCTACCGGGTCCGCTCCGACCTGCGCGGCCGCTACCCGCTCGGGCCGCTCCAGCTGCGGCTGTCCGACCCGTTCGGGATGTGCGAGGTGACCCGCGCCTTCACCGCCTCCGACGTCCTCACCGTCGTCCCCCAGGTCCAGGCGCTGCCGTCGGTACGGCTCAGCGGCGAGTGGATCGGCCAGGGCGAGAGCCACAGCCGCACCCTGGCGCTGGCCGGCGACGACGACGTGATCCTGCGCGAGTACCGGCCCGGCGACGACCTGCGCCGGGTGCACTGGCGCTCCACCGCCCGGTACGGCGAGCTGATGATGCGCCGCGAGGAGCAGCCCCGGCAGGCCAGGGCCACCGTCGTGCTGGACACCCGGGAGATCGCCCACCGGGGCAGCGGCCCCGCCTCCTCCTTCGAGTGGGCGGTCGGCTGCGCCGCCTCGGTCTGCGCGCACCTGCTGGAGCGCGGCTACCAGACCCGGCTGCTCACCGACACCGGGCTGTCCGTGCCCGCGCCCGGAGCGGGCGGCGGCCACGGCAGCGCCGCCACCTCCGGGCTGATCCTGGACGCCCTCGCCGTCGCCGACCTGTCCGACGGCGGCACCCTCTCCCGCGCCGAGGATCCGCTGCGCGCCGGCGGCGAGGGCCTGCTGGTCGCCGTCCTCGGCGACCTGGACGACGCCCAGGCCACCCGGCTGGGCCGGCTGCGCAGCCGCGCCGGCGGGGCGATCGCCCTCCTGCTGGACACCGGCACCTGGGCCGGCCTGCGGATGCTCGCCCCGGACACCGGCGGCGACGACTTCCGCGCCCGGGTCCGGCAACTGCGCGAGTCCGGGTGGACGGTGATCCCGGTGCGGGCCGGGGACTCCGTACCGGACCTGTGGCGGGCCGCCGACGGCAGCAGGACGACCGCCCCCTACCGAGAAGAGGCCGGCGCGTGACCACCCGGGCCAAACTGACCGCGTACTCGGCGCTGGCCACCGCCCTCGCCTCGCTGTGCATGATGCCGCTGCTCACCACCCGCAGCTGGTTCACCCACGCCGTCCTGGTGATCGCCGTGATCTCCGCGGTCGGCGCGGGCCTGCGCCGCTCCCCGCTGTACCGCTGGACGGTGCCGGTCGGGCAGCTGCTGGTGCTGCTCCTCCTGCTGCTGCTCGGCTTCGCGGGCGCCGGCGGGGTACTGCCCGGGCCGGCCACGATACGGGTCCTGGACCAGGTCCTCAGCTCCGGCCTGGACGACATACAGCAGTACGCCATCCCGGCTCCGCCCACCGCCGGACTGCGGCTGATCCTGGTCTCGGCGATCGGCCTGATCGCCGTCGCGGTGGACACCGTCGCGGTGACCTACCGGCGCTCGGCGCTGGCCGGGCTGCCGCTGCTGGCCCTGTACTCGGTCGGCAACGGCCTGGCCGGGGAGCACGGCAGCTGGGTCTGGTTCGCCGTCGCCGCGGCCGGCTACCTGCTGCTGCTGTTCGCCGAGGGCCAGGACCGGGTCTCCCGCTGGGGCCGGGTCTTCTACGGCGGCGCGCGCGGCTCGGTGGAGTCCGGCCGGGTCAGCCCGGGCGGCCGGCAGGTCGGCGTGCTGGCGCTGGCGGTGGCGCTGCTGCTGCCGGTGGTCCTGCCGCACTGGAGCTCCGGGCTGCTGAACTCCGGCTCCGGCGGGTCGAAGGGCAAGGGCGTCGGCGGGAGCCTGTCGACCAGCCTCGACCCGATGGTCAGCCTGGAGGCCGCGGTCACCAGGCCGACCGACGCGGAGCTGCTGACCTACACCCTGGACAGCTCGCTGGCCGATCAGACCTATCTGCGGACCGGCTCGCTCGACCAGTTCGACGGCACCAACTGGAAGCTCGCCAGCCCCACGGTCACCGACCTCCCGGCGACGCTGCCGACCCCCGAGGGCCTGCGCGACGCCCAGCTCCCCCGGATCGACGTCGACGTCAAGGTCGGCGACCATCTGGAGGGCAGCTGGCTGCCGATGCCCTACCCGGCCGTCTCCGTCCAGGTCCCCAAGCCCGGCGACTGGAAGCTCGACCCGCTGACCCGCACCGTCCTGCCGGCCAACGACAAGGCGATCCGCAATCTGAGCTACCACGTCAGCGCCCTGGACCTGCGGCCCACCGCCAACGACCTGCGCCTCGCGGCCACCGCGCCGCAGGACATCAGGGAGCACTACACCGCCCTCCCGGCCGACCTGCCGCCGGTGGTCGCCGAGAAGGCCAGGGCCGTCACCGCCGGCGCCCGGAACGACTACGACCGGGCGACGGCGCTGGTCAACTGGTTCACCGGGCCGGACTTCACGTACGACACCGCGGTCAACGGCGGCACCGGCAGCGACGCCATCGCCGTCTTCCTGCGCGACCGCCGCGGCTTCTGCGTGCACTTCGCCTCCACCATGGCGGCGATGGCCCGGGTGCTGAAGATCCCGGCCCGGGTGGCCGTCGGCTTCACCCCCGGCGACAACAAGGGCGGCAACGTCTACTCGGTGACCGGCCGGATGTACCACGCCTGGCCCGAGCTGTACTTCTCGGGCTACGGCTGGCTGCGCTTCGAGCCGACCCCCAGCCGCGGCGTCCCGGCCCGCTACACCGAGGGGTCCAGCGCCCCGACCAGCGCGCCGACCCAGCAGGCGACCGCCGCCCCGCAGAGCGCCCCGGCCGCCCCCGCGCCGACCTCCAGCTCGGACTGCACCCCCAAGCAGCGCCAGCTGGGCGAGTGCGACACCAAGGGCAAGGCCGTCGCCACGGCCGCCGAGGAGTCCTGGCTGCTCTCCCCGCAGGTGCTCGGCACCCTGGCCGCGGTGCTCGTGCTGATCGCACTGCTGCTCGCCCCGATGCTCTGGCGCACCGCCGTGCGCCGCCGCCGACTGGGCGGCGGGGGCCGGCGCGGGCCCGGCGGGAGCGGGCCGGCGGAGCTGACCGACGCCCAGGTGCTGGCCGCCTGGGACGAGCTGATCGACTCCGCCTGGGACCTCGGAATTCCCCCGGACGAGTCACGCACCCCGCGTTCGGCGGCCCGCCGGATCACCGAGAAGGCGCAGCTGGACGCGGACTCCTCGGCCGCCACCGGCCGGCTGGCGCTGGCCACCGAGCGGGTGCTCTACGCCCCGCCCGGACGGCCCACCACGGAGCCGCTGGCCTCCGACGTCCGCACCGTCCGGCGCGGGCTGCGGGCGAGCGCCGGCCGGGCCGGGCGGACCAGGGCGCTGCTGCTGCCGCCGTCCTCGGCCCAGCTGTGGTGGCGGATCTCCGACGCGGTGCGGGCGGCCCGGGCGGCGGTCGGCACCCGGGTCGGCCGGGCGGTCGAGGCGGTCCGCGCGCCGGTGCGGCGGGTCTTCACCCGGCGCAAGCGGTCCACGCCGGAATCGTGACGCCGGAGTCC
>NZ_JBSHAP010000132.1:0-25359 GCF_053611565.1 Kitasatospora sp. NPDC054795 | reverse complement strand
CGCCCCCACCCCGCGGCGGGCCGGAGCTGCGGGAGAACCACGCCCCCCGCCCAGGCCCCCCCGCCCACGGCCTCACCCCCACCCGGCACCGGCCGACCGCGCACCCGGGGCGGCCCGGTCCCGCGTTTCCGGCCGGGCACACGCCCCCGGCCCGCGGTCACCGGCCGGGTGCCCGCGTCGGTGCCGTGCCGGTCGGCAGGTCGGCCGGCCTGCCCTCCTGGTCCACCGGTGTGCCGTCGGGGTAGCGGGCGCACTCGCTGCCCGCGCTCACCTCGAGGGTGTGGTACACGGGGTCGAAGCGCAGCGAGGCGCTCTCCGCGAGGGACCCCGGGCCGGTGACCGGTGGCGTCAGCGTCGGACTGGGGACCGGGGCGGACTCGTCGGAGGACGCGACCGTCCGGCCCTGGGCGGTCCGCCACCGGGCCGGACCACCGCGTGAGCACGGATACTCACCCGGCAAACGTCGGCGTACTCGCGGTCGGACGGGGGCGGCGCGTCAGGCGTGCGCGGCGGCGCACTCAGGGTGGCCCCAGGAGCCGCCCACCTTGGTGATCTTGTCGCCCTTGGCGTACGGGCGGCTGCACGGGCAGGTGCCGGGGAAGCGGGCGTTCAGGGTGCGCGAGCCGCCGCTCCGCTTGGCCGTGCCGGTGCCGGTGCCGGTGCCGGTGCCGGTGCCGCCGGTGCCACCGGAGGAGGCGGCGGGCCGGGCGGTGCGCGCCCTGGGGGCCTTCGTGGCGGCGGCCGGGTCGGGGACCGGCAGGTCGGCGGCGGTGCCGGAGGCGTCCTGCTGGGTGCGGGCGGCGTCGCTGGCGGCCTTGTCGGCGATGGCGTTCAGCGGGTCGCCGTCCACCTGGTGGGCCGGCACGTACACGAAGGTGACGTCCCGGCCCTCCAGCAGGGCGTCGATCGCCTGGATCAGCTCCTGGTTGGCGACCGGCTTGCCGGCCGCCGTCTTCCAGCCGTTGCGCTTCCAGCCCTTCAGCCACTTGGTCACCGAATCACGGGTGTAGGTGCTGTCCAGCCGCACCTCCAGCGGCGCCGCCGGGTCCGTCGCGGCCAGCAGCTGCCGCAGCGCCGTCAGCTCGCCCACGTTGTTGGTGCTGTGCCCGAGCGCGCCGGCCTGCCAGCGCAGGGGCGCCCCGGTGGCGTCCGCGACCACGTACGCCCAGCCCGCCGGACCGGGGTTGCCCTTGGCTGCTCCGTCACACGCTGCAATGACTCGTTCGACCATGCCCCGATCATGCCTGGTCGGACGGCCCGGAGCCAAAGTCGCTCAGGTGCGCAGCAGGAGCAGCAGCAGCGCCGCCGACCAGCTGAAGTTGGTCGAGCTGCGCCCCTCCCCCGTCAGCGGGTCGTAGTTCTCCCGGACCGGGCCGTCCCCGGCCAGTCCGGCGGCGGTGGCCAGCAGCCGCTCGACCGTCCGCCGGGCGTCCTGCTCCCAGCCGTAGCGGCGCAGGCCCTCGACGGCGAAGTAGGTCTGGTCGAGCCAGGCCAGGCCGCGCCAGTAGCCGGCCGGGTCGAAGGACGGCGAGCTGCGGGCCACGGTGGGGAACGGCATGGCGGTGCCGAACTCCGCCGGGTCGAGCAGCAGCCGGCGGACGGTGCGGGCCTGGGCGGCGGTGGCGGTGCCGGACCAGAGCGGGATCGCGCCCTCGATGCCGCGGCCCCGGGCGGTGAGCCGGGCGCCGGTGGCCAGGTCGGTGTCGTGGAACCAGCCGCCGGCCGGGTCGTACATGGTGTCGCGCACGGCGGCGTCGATCCGGTCTGCGCGGGTGCGCAGCCGCTGGGCGGCGGGCCGGTCGCCGAGTTCGGCGGCGATCAGCGCCAGGTGGCGGTGGTCGGCGGCCAGGTAGGCGTTGAGGTCGACCGAGCGCTGGTCGAGCGACCAGCCGAGCAGTGTGCCGTTCGGGTCCCGGTTGGGGAGGACGCCGGCGGCGTCGAAGCGCGGGGCGTTGTCCATGCCGGACTCCCAGGCCGCCGCCTCCCGGCAGTCCTCGGCGCTCGCGTTGGCCGGGTCCACGGTGGCGCCGTACTCGCACAGGCCCTCGCCGAGGTGGTCCCGGGTGCGGTACCACCAGTCCTGGTAGGCGGTCAGCCGCGGCAGCAGCTCCCGCAGGAAGGCGCGGTCGCCGCTGCGCTTGTAGACCTCCCAGACCGCCCAGGCGGCCAGCGGGGGCTTGGAGTTGCGCTCGTTCCAGTTGCCGCCGCCGGTGGCCGGGTCGTTGTAGAAGACGCAGTCGGGGACCATCCCGGCGTCCTGCGGGCGCTCGGCGGAGCCCGCCGGCACCTGGTGGTCGAAGACCGCCCGGATCTGGTCGGCGGCGAGGCCGGGGGCGAAGGCGGCGGTGCCGACGGCCTGCTTCCAGGTGTCCCAGGCCCAGACCCCGCTGAACCACTTGTAGGAGAGCGTGGGGGTGACGGCGTCGTGCCGGATCCGTCCGGCCGGGCTGCGCCAGTTGGTGACCAGGGTCTGCACGCATTTGACGGCGGTGCGCCGGCGGGCGGCGGGGACGCCCTCGGTGGCCCGGGTGACGTACCCGTGCCAGCGGGCGGTGCCCTCGGCCGCGACCCGCTCCGGGGCGCGCAGCGCGGTGTCCGCCTCCTTCGCGGCCCGGGCGTACTCGGCCTCGGTGAAGGTGTAGCTCTCGGTCCAGTCCAGGTGGCGGCTCTCCCCCGGTGCCAGCCGCACCGGTTCGGCGAGTTCGGTGCGGTGCTCGTCGCCGTCGGCGCTCAGCACGACCCGGACGGGCCGGGCGTGGCGGACGGCGAAGCACTCGGTGCCGTCGGTGAGGTAGTCCCAGGTCTGCCGGACCTTGGCGAAGCGCACCTCCACGCCGCGTTCGGCGGCGACCAGTCCCGGCGCCTCGTGCTGGGGGCCGGTGGCGGGGCGCAGCAGCCGGCCGGTCCAGGCGGCGGCCAGGGTCCGTACGGCCGGGCCGGTGTTGGTGAGGCGGGCCCGGAGCAGGGCGGTGCGGTTGCCGGCGAAGCGCAGTTCGAGGGTGAGGGCGAGGCCGCCGCCGAGGTCGTGGGCCAGCCGCAGCAGGCCGGGCAGCGAGGTGCCGCGCGCGGGGGCGCCGGCGGTGAGGTCCAAGGGGCGGCCCTGTTCGGTGAGCTGGAGGCGGGTCAGGCCGTCGCTGAGCCACCACGGGTATTCCTGGGCGAGGTACAGCGGGCCGGTGAAGCCGCCGGGACGGTCGGCCGGTCGGGGCAGGGCGTAGGCGTGCCAGGCGCCGAGGTCGGCGAAGACGGTGATCGGGTTGTTGCCGCGGGCGTCGCCGGGGTAGGCCTGGGCGGGGGTGCCGTGCAGGTCGAGGACGTCGGCGTAGCGTTCGGCGTCGAATCCTCCCTGTTCTTCCGGTCCTTCCTGGCCGTGGGCGGTGGCCGGGGCGGTCAGGGTGCCGGCGGCGGCGACCGCCGAGGCGGCGAGGAAGTGGCGGCGGGTCAGCGGGTTCACGGGCGCTCCTCGGTGGCGGGGAGTCGGAGGACGGCGGCGCCGAGCGGCGCGAGGGTGACGGCGTCGCCGGTGGCGGTGCCGGTGAGCAGGTCGGTGCCGGTGAGCAGGTCGGTGCCGGGCGCGTCGAGGGGCACTCGGCGCTCGACGGGGCCGTGGTTGAGCAGGAAGAGGTAGTCGGTGCCGTCGGCGCCGTGCCGGCGGGTGGCCTCGACGCCCTCCGGCAGGCCGGGCAGTTCGGCGCCCACCCCGGCTTCGGCGAGCGCCCGGTCGAGCACCGGGCCGGTGTCGGCGCCGAGGTGGCAGCTCAGGTACCAGGCGCTGCCGGCGCCCAGGCGGTTGCGGGTGACGGCCGGGAGGCCTGCCAGCTCGCCGGAGCCGTAGTGGGCGACGGCCTCGGCGGTCCCGGTCTCGATCCATTCGCTCCAGCGTTCGGCCCGCAGCCCGGTGCCGTCCGGGGCGAGGACGACGGAGGTGGTCGCGCCGTCCGGGATCGGCCAGTGCTCGTCGACGACGATCCCGAGCAGCTCGCGCAGCGGCCCGGGGTGGCCACCGGGGTGGATGTGGTCGTGCCGGTCGGCGATGCCGCTGAACGGGCCGCAGACCAGCCGGCCGCCGTCCCGCACGTAGGTCGTGAGCCGGTCGGCGGTGGCGGTGTCGAGCAGGTACAGGTTGGGGGCGAGCACCAGCGGATAGGCGTCGAGTCCGGCGGTGGGCGGGACGAAGTCGACGGTGACGCCGCGCTCGTACAGTGCCGCGTACCAGGGGCGGAGCAGCTCGGGCCAGCGCATCCGGGCGGAGGGGTGGTCGTCCAGTTCCAGCGCCCACCAGCTGTCCCAGTCGAGCAGGACGGCGGCCCGCCCGCGCAGCCGGCTGCCGGCGAGTTCGCCGAGGCGGCCCAGTTCGGTGCCGAGGCGCAGGGTCTCCTGCCAGCCGCGCGAGGCGGTGCCCCGGTGCGGGAGCATCGCGCTGTGGAACTTCTCGGCGCCGGCCACCGAGGCGCGCCATTGGAAGTGCAGCACGCCGTCGGCGCCGCGGGCCAGTGCCTGCAGCGACCAGAGGCGGTGGAGGTCGGGGGGTTTGGGCACGTTGACCGGCCGCCAGCTGACCGCGGAGGGGGCCTGTTCCATCAGCAGCCAGGGGCGGCCGCCCTTGAGCGAGCGCATCAGGTCGTAGTTCATCGCGGCGTTGACGTGGGCGCGCGGGTCGGCCGGGTCGGGGTAGGCGTCGTCGGAGACGAAGTCCTCGTGCCGGCTCCATTCCCAGTAGTCCAGGGTCTTGAGCATCGACATGAAGTTGGTGGTGACCGGGACGCCGGGCGAGACCTCGTCCAGGACGGCCTTCTCGGCGCGGTGCAGGGCGAGCAGCGCGTCCGAGCAGAACCGGCGCCAGTCCAGCAGCTGGGTGGGGTTGACCGGGCCCGGCGCGGTGCGCGGCGGCTCGATCTGCTCGAAGGAGCCGTAGTGCTGCGACCAGAAGGCGGTGCCCCAGGAGCGGTTCAACTCCTCGATGTCGCCGTGCCGTTCGCGCAGCCAGCGGCGGAAGTCGGCGGCCGAGGCGGGGCAGAAGCACTCCTCGACGTGGTCGCCGTACTCGTTGTGGACGTGCCACAGGGCGAGGGCGGGGTGGTGGCGGTAGCGCTCGGCGAGTGCCCGGGTGAGCCGGACGGCGGCGTCCCGGTAGGCGGGCGAGGAGGGGCAGTAGTGCTGGCGCGAGCCGAACTCCAGCCGTACGCCGTCGGCGGTGACCGGCAGCAGCTCGGGGTGGGCGCGGACCAGCCAGGCGGGCGGGGAGGCGGTGGCGGTGGCCAGGTCGACGGCGATGCCGTGCCGGTGCACGAGGTCGAGCAGGCGGTCCAGCCAGCCGAAGTCCCAGCTGTGGGCGTCCGGTTGGAGCCTGGCCCAGGAGAACACGCCGACGGTGACCAGGTTGACCCCGGCCTCGGCCATCAGTTTCACGTCCTCGGCCCACACCTGTTCGGGCCACTGCTCGGGGTTCCAGTCCCCGCCGTACAGAAGTCCCGGCACCCGGGTGAGGCGGTCCTTGGTCACGGTCGTGGTCATCCCTTCAGTGCTCCGCCCAGCAGGCCCGCCACGAACTGTCGCTGGAAGACCAGGAAGAGCACCATCAGCGGGAGCGTGGCCAGGAAGGAGCCGAGCATCAGGCCGGAGTAGTCGACGTGGGTCAGCCCGGTCAGCGTGTTGAGCGCGACCGGCACGGTGTACTTGTCCTCGGTGTTGAGCATCAGCAGCGGCCAGATGAAGCCGTTCCACTGACCCATGAAGGTGAAGATCACCAGCGCGCCCAGCTGCGGCCGCACGCACGGCAGGACGACCTGGTAGAAGGTGCGCAGCTCGCCGGAGCCGTCGATCCGGGCCGACTCCAGCAGTTCGTCGGGGAAGTCCAGGAAGCCCTGGCGCATCAGCAGGATGCCGAAGGAGTTGGCCAGGAAGGGCACGATCACGGCCTGGTAGCTGTCGATCCAGCCGAGGCTGGCCATCATCTGGAACAGCGGGACGAGCAGCACCTGCAGGGGGATCATCATGGTCGCCAGGACCAGGCCGAGCAGCAGTCCGCGGCCGCGGAAGCGGTACTTGGCCAGTCCGTAGCCGCACATCGCGGACAGCAGCGAGCTGAGCACGGTGTAGACGACGGCGGTCCCGAGGCTGTTGAGCAGTACCCGGCCGAAGCCGATGGTCTCCTGGAGGTGCGCGAGGTTGCGCAGCAGCTCGCCGCCGGGCAGGAACGGCGGTGGGGAGTGGAACAGTTCGGAGCTGCTGTGGGTGCTGGCGATCAGCATCCAGGCGAAGGGCACCAGGCTGAGCACGGCTCCGAGGGTGAGGACGGCGAGGACGGCGATCCGGCCGAGCCGGGCGGGCAGCGGGGTGCGGCCGGGCCTGGGCGGCGCGGTGGTGGTCATCGGCGGCGTTCCCTTCCGTAGAGCCGGAACTGGAGCAGCGAGACCGCCGCGATGATCAGCACGACCACCCAGGCGATGGCCGCCGCGTAGCCGAAGTCGAGCTGCTGGAAGCCGACCTTGTAGAGGTAGACCACGGGGGTGAGGGTCGCGTCGCCGGGGCCGCCGCGGGTCAGCACGTAGTTCTCGTCGAAGAGCTGCAGGGTGCCGATGGTGGAGGTGATGACGCAGAACAGCACGACCGGTCGCAGCTGCGGCAGGATCACGCCGGTGTAGGTGCGCACGGCGCCGGCGCCGTCGAGGGCGGCGGCCTCGTACTGGTCGCGGCCGATGGCGTGCAGTCCGGCGAGCAGGATCACCGCGTTGTAGCCGGTCCACCGCCAGGTGACCGAGCCGATCAGCGAGATCCTCGCCCAGGTGGGCGAGTTGAGCCAGTCGACCGGGCCGAGGCCGAGGGCCTGGAGGAACTGGTTGGCGAGTCCGCCGTCGGTGCGCAGCAGGACCTGGAAGACCACGGCGTAGGCGACCAGGGTGGTGATCGCGGGCAGGAAGAACACCGCCCGCCAGCCGGCCCGGAAGCGCAGCCAGGACTGGTTGAGCAGGACGGCGAGCACCAGGGCGAGGCCGATCATCACGGGTACCTGGACGGCGAGGATCAGGCCGGTGTTGACCAGGGAGTGCAGGAAGGCGGGGTCGTGCAGCATCCGCCGGTACTGGTCCAGGCCGACCCAGACGTCGGCGCCGTCGCGGCGGGCGGTGAAGCTCTGGTAGAGGCTGGCGCCGAGCGGGTAGGCGAAGAAGGCGACGAAGAGCGCGGTCGTGGGCCCGGCGAACAGCCAGGCGGCGGTGCGTGGGGAGCGCCGGCGGCGGGCGGGGGCGGGGGCGGCCCGGGCCGGGGCCGGGGCCGCGGGTTTGCGCAGGGACGCAGGAGGACTGGTCATCGGGCCCGCCCCTACGCGACCGTTTGGCGGCCGGTCGCGGTGGCGATCTGGCGGGCGGCGGAGCGCAGCACGGTTCCCGGGTCGGCGCCGTTGTGCAGCACCTGGTTGACGGCGGTGGTGACGATGTCGCCGGCCTTGGAGTCGTCGGCGGTGAGCTCGACGGCGGGGATGTCGCGGGTGAGCCCGGCGAACAGCCGCATGGCGGGCTGGCCGCCGTAGTAGGGGGAGGGCTGCTGGAAGTACGGGTCGTCCAGGGCGGGGAGGTAGGCGGGGAACAGGCCTTCGTGCTGCATCATCGAGGCCTGGTTGGCCTTGTCGGCGAGCAGGAAGGAGAGGAACGCCCAGGCCGTCTCCGGGTTCCGGCTCTGCGCGGTGACGCACAGGGTGGAGCCGCCGCTGTTGGCGGTGCGGGTGCCGCCGGGGGTGAAGGCGGGCAGCGGGACGACGCCGAACTTGCCGCTGAGGTCGGCCATTTCGGTGGTGAGGGTGCCGTCCCACCAGGCGGCAGTGGGGGTGGTGGCGGCCTTGCCGTCGTGAGTGCCGGAGACGAACCCGTCCCAGCCGTTCTCGAAGTCCACCAGGTCGCGGTCGACGAGCTGTTTCAGCAGGGTGAGGGCGCGTTCGGCGGCGGGGGTGGCGACGGCCACCTTGCCGTCGGTGAACCAGCGCTGGCCCTGTTGCTGGAGCAGCATCGCGAAGAGGCTGTCCTGCTTGGCGTCCAGGATGAGCAGCTTCCTGCCGGTGGCGGCCTTGAGGGCGGTGCCGGCGGTGACGTAGTCGTCCCAGGTGGCGAGGCCCGCCGGGTCGATGCCGGCCTGCTGGAAGAGGTCGCGCCGGTAGAACAGGGCGCACGGCCCGCTGTCCCAGGGCAGGGCGAGGACCCGGCCCCGGGCATCCGTCACGGTCCGCCAGGAGGCCTGCGGGTACTGGGACTTGAGGTCGGCGGCGCGGCTGGTGAGGTCGACCAGGGCGTTCGGGAAGTTGCCGATGTAGGTGGGGAGTTTGTGGCCCTCGACGGTGAGGACGTCGGGCAGGCCGCTGCCGGCCCCGAGTCCGACGGTGATCTTGTCGTAGGCGTTGTCGTAGCCGATGTCCACTACCTCGACGGTCGTTCCGGGGTGGGCCTGTTCGAAGGCCTTGCCGAGCCGCTGCATGGCCTTGGCGGCGACGTCCCAGGACCAGATGGTGACCTTCCCGGCGAGGGTGGCGCCCGGGCTGCCGGCGAGCTGCTTGGCGCTGGTGCCGCCGGCACCGCCGGTCGCGCAGCCGGTGGCGCCGGCCAACAGCAGGGCGCCGCCGGCGAGTCCGGCGGCGAGGATCCGGCGGCGTGCCGGGCCCGAACTGAATCCGCCCTGGTCAAGGGCGAGTTGGGGATGTTTTTCGTGCCGGGTTTCTGCGGACATCTTGCCTCCCGACTGGTGAATGCCGAATGCTGTATACAGAACTCAGCATTCACAACCCCGTCAAGGCTTGTGACTGAAATCGCGGAAGGTGCCAGCATGAGCACACGCGTCCCCCGAACCCACCCGTACATCCCCAACTCCGCCCCTCAGGTGCGGAAAGCAATGCTGGCGGCGGTCGGCGCCCAGGACGTCGAGGAGTTCTACGCCGACATCCCGGCCGCCCTCCGGCTGGACCGCCCGCTGCGACTTCCCGAGCCGCTCGGCTCCGAGGCCCGACTGGTCGCCCACATGGAGGAGCTGCTCTCCCGCAACACCGCCGTCCCGCCGGGCCGCAGCTTCCTCGGCGCCGGCTGTTACCGCCACCACGTGCCCGCCGTGGTGGACGAGATCGTCAACCGCAGCGAGTTCCTCACCGCCTACGCGGGTGAGCCGTACGAGGACCACGGCCGCTTCCAGGCTCTGTGGGAGTACCAGTCGCTGATGGCCGAGCTGCTGGCCGTCGACGTCGTCAACGTGCCGACGTACGATGGCTTCCAGGCCGCCGCCACGGCGCTGCGGATGGCCGGACGGGTCACCGGGCGGCGCCGGCTGGTGCTGGTCGGCGCGATCGACCCGGACCGGCTCTCCCGGATCCACGACTACGTCCGGGGCGTCCACGAGCTGGTGCCGGTACCCGCCGAGCCCGCCGCCGTCCGGGCGGCCCTGACCAAGGGCGACGCGGCCGCCGTCTACGCCCAACTCACCGACCACGACGGCCTGGTGGACCACGATCTGCCGCAGTACATCGAACTCGCCCACGGCGCCGGGGCGCTGGCCGTCGTCCACGTCAACCCGCTGAGCCTCGGCGTGCTCACCCCGCCCGCCGAACTCGGCGCCGACCTCACCTGCGGCGACCTCCAGCCGCTCGGCATCCACCCCGGCTACGGCGGCGGCAACGCCGGCTTCATCGGCAGCCCCGACGAGGAACGCCTGGTCGCCGAGTACCCCAGCCGGCTGTTCGGGCTCACCCCCACCGACGTCCCCGGCGAGTACGGCTTCGGCGACGTCGCCTACGAGCGCACCTCCTTCGCGCTGCGCGAGGAGGGCAAGGAGTGGGTCGGCACCGCCGCCGCCCTGCACGGCATCGCCGCCGGGGTCTACCTCGCGCTGATGGGCCCGCACGGCATGCGGGAGATCGGCGCGACGATCCTCGCCAACACCGCCTACGCCCGCCGGCGCCTCGCCCTCGTCCCCGGCATCGACCTCGCGGACCCGCAGGCCGTGCACTTCGCCGACTTCACCCTCCGCTACACCGGCGAGCGCACCGCCGCCGAGATCTCCGAGGCGCTGCTCGCCCACGGCCTGCACGGCGGCACCCCGGCCGGCCCCCACGAGGGCCGCTACTGCGTGACCGAGCTGCACACCCGGGCCGACATCGACCGCCTCGCCGACGCGCTTGAGGAGATCGTCAAGTGACGAACCACCCGAACACCGGGTCCGTGGACCCGCGGATCGCCCCCAAGCCCGCCCTGCGCCGCTTCCACCAGGCCCGCTGGGACGAAAAGCTGATCTTCGAGCTCGGCGCGCCCGGCGAGCGCGGCGTCCTGCCCCCGCTGCCCGAGCCCGCCGTCACCGCCGCCGTCGGCGACCCCGCCGAACGGCTGCCCGCCGCACTGCGCCGCAGCGCCCCGCCCGCCCTGCCCGAACTCGGCCAGCAGCAGGTGCTCCGGCACTACCTGCGGCTCTCCCAGGAGAACCTCGGCGCCGACCTCAACGTCGACGTCGGCCAGGGCACCTGCACCATGAAGTACAGCCCCAAGGTCAACGACACCTTCGTCCGCGACCCCCGGATCGCCGCCCTGCACCCCGCGCAGGACGCCTCGACCGTCCAGGGCGTCCTCGAACTCGTCCACCGGCTGGAGCAGCTGCTCAAGGAGATCTCCGGCATGGACCGGGTCAGCCTCCAGCCCGGCGCGGGCTCGGCGGCGATCTGGACCAACGTCTCGGTGATCCGCGCCCACCACGCCGCGCGCGGCGAGCTGGAGCAGCGCGACGAGATCATCACCACCGCCTTCTCCCACCCCTCCAACGCCGCCTGCGCCAAGACCGCCGGCTTCCGGGTGATCACCCTGCACCCCGACGCCGACGGCTACCCCGACATCGAGGCGCTGCGCGCCGCCGTCGGCCCGCGCACCGCCGCACTGCTCATCACCAACCCCGAGGACACCGGCATCTACAACCCCCGGATCGCCGAGTTCGTCCGGATCGTCCACGAGGCCGGCGGCCTGTGCGCCTACGACCAGGCCAACGCCAACGGCATCCTCGGCATCACCCGGGCCCGCGAAGCCGGCTTCGACCTGTGCCACTTCAACCTGCACAAGACCTTCTCCACCCCGCACGCCTGCGGCGGCCCGGCCGCCGGCGCCTGCGGCGTCACCGCCGAGCTGGCACCCTACCTGCCCCGCCCCACCGTCGAGTTCGACGGCGAGCGGTACGTCCTGGACGACGACCGGCCGGACTCGATCGGCAAGATCCGCCCCTACCTGGGCGTCGTCCCGAACCTGGTGCGCGCCTACGCCTGGATCACGGCCCTGGGCGCCGAGGGGCTGCGCGAGGCCGCCGAGACCGCCGTCCTCAACAACAACTACCTGCTGCACCGGGTCCGGCAGATCCGCGGCGTCTCCGTCCCCTACGCCGAGGGGCGCCCCCGGGTCGAACAGGTCCGCTACAGCTGGCAGCAGCTCAACGAGGACACCGGCCTGCACAGCGAGGACCTCGGCTACCGCGCCGCCGACTTCGGCACCCACTACTGGACCAGCCACCACCCGTACGTCGTCCCCGAGCCGATGACCCTGGAGCCCACCGAGTCCTACTCCCGGGCCGACCTGGACGAGTACGCGGCGATCCTCGCCGAGGTCGCCCGCGAGGCGTACGAGGACCCGGAGACCGTCCGCACCGCGCCGCACAACTCCACCGTGCACCGGATCCGGCACGAGCCGCTGGACGACCCGGCGGTCTGGGCGGTCAGCTGGCGCGCCTACCGCCGCAAGGTCCTCGGCGAGCAGCCGTGACCTCCGCCCCGAGCACCCGGATCGGGCTCGTGGTCAACCCGGTCGCCGGCCTCGGCGGCCGGGTCGGGCTCAAGGGCAGCGACGGCGCCGAGGTCCAGCGGCGGGCCCTGGCGCTCGGAGCCCGCCCGCAGGCCGCCGCCCGGGCCGCGCTGACCCTCCGGCGGCTGCCGCCCGACGTGGAGCTGATCACGGCCGACGGCGCGATGGGCGCCGACGCCGCCCGGGCCGCCGGCCGCACCGCACGCGTCGTCCACCGGCCCGGCGCGGCGGACACCACCGCCGACGACACCAGGGCCGCGGTGCGCGCCCTCGTCGCGGCCGGCGCCGGACTGCTGCTGTTCTGCGGCGGCGACGGCACTGCCCGCGACGTCCTCGACGCCCTCGGGCCCGAGCCCCGCCTGCCCGTACTCGGCATCCCGGCCGGGGTCAAGATGCACTCCGCCGTGTTCGCCGTCCACCCCCGGGCCGCCGCCGAGGTCGCGGCGGCCTGGGCCACCGGCCGGGGCGTGCGCCTGGAGGACGCCGAGGTGGTGGACCGGGACGAGGCCGCGGTGCGGGCCGGCCGGGTCTCCGCCCGGCTCCACGGCCGGCTGACCGTCCCGGTGCTGCCCGCCCGCGTGCAGCAGCGCAAGACCGGCAGCTCCGGACCCGACCCGGGAACACCCGCCGGCCTCGCCGCCGAGGTGGCCGAACGGGTCGGCCCCGGCGGGCTGCTGCTCCTCGGACCCGGCAGCACCACCCACGCGGTGGCCACCGCGCTCGGCGCGCCCGGCGCCAGCCTGACCGGCGTCGACCTGCTGCGGCTCGGCCCCGGCAGCGCCCTCGGGCCCGGCCGCTCCGACGGCCTCGCCACCGCCGCCCGGATCCTGATCCGCGACGCCCGGGCCGACCAGCTGCGCGCCCTGCCCACCGCCCCCCACATCGCCCTCTCCCCGATCGGCGGCCAGGGCTTCCTGCTCGGCCGCGGCAACCAGCAGCTCACCCCCGAACTGCTGCGCGCCGCGGGCCGGGAGAGGCTGCTGGTGCTCGCCACCGAGGCGAAGCTCGCCGCCCTGGCCGGACGCCCGCTGCTGCTCGACACCGGCGACCCCGACCTGGACGACGCCCTCGCCGGCCACGTCCGGGTGATCACCGGCCGCCGCTCCGGCGCCGTGTACCGCCTCTCCGCCTGACCCCTGTAGAGGAGTTCCCCATGATCGACCTGCACGGCAAGCGCGCGATCGTCACCGGCGCCGCCTCCGGCATCGGCCGGGCCACCGCCGCCCTGCTCGCCGAACTCGGCGCGGCCGTCGTCCTCGCCGACCTCGACACCGAACGCGGCGAACGGGCCGCCAAGGAGATCGGCGGCACCTTCGTCCGCTGCGACGTCTCCCGGCGCGCCGACTGCGAGCAGGCCGTGCGCACCGCCGTCGAACAGCACGGCGGCGTCGACGTGCTGTTCAACAACGCCGGCATCATCCGCCGCTCCACCGTCACCGGGATCAGCGACGAGGACTGGGACCTGGTGATGGCCGTCAACGTCCGCTCGATCATGCTGCTCAGCGGACTCGTGGTGCCGCTGATGGCCGCGAACGGCGGCGGCAGCATCGTCAACACCGGCTCCGGCTGGGGCATCAGGGGCGGCGGCCGGGCCGTCTCCTACTGCGCCTCCAAGGGCGCCGTGGTCAACATGACCCGGGCGATGGCCATCGACCACGGCCCGGACAACATCCGGGTCAACTGCGTCTGCCCGGGCGACACCGACACCGGCATGCTCGCCGAGGAGGCCCGCCAGCTGGGCGAGAACCCGGACGCCTTCTACACCGACGCCGCCGACCGCCCGCTCGGCCGGATCGGCCAGCCCCGGGACATCGCCCAGACCGTGGCCTTCCTGGCCAGCGACGCCGCCGCCTTCGTCAGCGGCGCGGTCATCGCCGTGGACGGCGCCGGCACCGCCTGACGCCCGCGAACCGTACAGCACCGCAACCCCGTACGACGGCCGGGCGACGGCACGCGCCGCCCGGCCGGTACGCTACGGACCGAGGAAGAAGGGACGTTTGATGGCGATCGAGCGGCGGCCGCTGCGCGAGCAGGTGAAGGACGAACTCCTGGAGCAGCTCGGCCGCGGCCGGTTCACCCCCGGCGAGTCGATCAACGAGGTCCAGCTCGCCGAGGAACTGGGCGTCAGCCGAACTCCCCTGCGCGAGGCCCTGATCAGCCTGGAACGCGAGGGCATCATCACCAGCGAGCGCGGCAAGGGCTTCCGCTTCGCCCCCACCGGCAAACAGGAGTTCCTCGACCTCACCGCGATCGTGATCGCCCTGGAGTCGCTGGCCCTGCGCACCTCCGACCCGGCCCACCTGGCCGAGATCGCCCCCAGGCTGCTCGCCGAGGCCCGCGCCTTCTCCGCCCCCCAGGCCCCGCACGGCACCATAGAGCGCTACGACGACGCCTGGCACGCCCTGCTGCTCTCCGGCTGCGCCAACGCCCGGCTGCGCGAGATGATCGAGTCGCTGAAACTCACCCTGCACCGCTACGAGCGGGTGGTGGTCGGCGACCACGAGATCCTGGAACGCGCCGCCGAGGAGCACGAGCGGATCGCCCAGTGCCTGCTGGAAGGCGACGTCGACCAGGCCGTCACCGCGCTGGAGGCCAACTGGACCAGCGGCATGGAACGCATCCTGGACCGCTTGCCCCCGGTCGCCGCGCTCTGAACCCGGCGCTCTGAACCCGGGGTTCTGGACTTGGCGCTCTCAACCCGGCGCTCTGAATCCGGTTCGCTCGTCAGTCGAGCACCTCGGCGACGCCCGGGGTGAGCCAGTGCAGCCGGTCGGCCAGGCCCGCCGCCGCGAACCGTGCGGCGGTCTCCGTCCGCCCCTCGGTGAAGTGCTGCCACGAGGTGTAGTGGACGGGCACGACCCGGCGGGCTCCGAGCGAGGCGGTGAGCGCGGCGGCCTGCGCCGCGTCCATGGTGATCAGCTCGCCGCCGCCGAAGGCCTCGATCCGGGCGGCGCCGAGGTGCAGCAGGGCCGTGCCGATCCGGAACCTCCGCCCCACCTCGTCCAGTTCGGGGATGTGGACGGTGTCGCCCGAGACGTACAGCGCCTCCGGCTCGCCCGGCATCTCGACCACGAACCCGGTGACCTCCCCGACCGGACCGTGCACACCGGGCGTGCCGGTCACCCGCAGGGTGCGGCCGTCCACGGTGAGGTCCCGGGTCTGCCACGGCGCCAGCCCGAGCGCGCCGCCACCGAGCCGGGCCGCGCCGCCGACCGTGGTCAGCACCGGGCGCCCGGCGAGCAGGGTGCGGCCGGTGGCGTCCAGGTTGTCGGGGTGCTCGTCGTGACTGAGCAGCACGGCGTCCACCGGCGGCAGCTCGTGCACACCCGCCGCCGGGCCCCGGGTGCTGCGCAGGACCACCGGGTCGTGCCGGTACTCGGCGGGGGCCGGGTCGAAGACCGGATCGGTGAGCAGCCGCAGGCCGCCGACCTCCAGCAGGACCGTCGCGGTTCCGATGTGCGTGGCCTTGATCCTCACAGAATTCCTTCTCTCATGGTGAATTGACGTTAAGTCAGGCCGTCTTCGCCGGGATCCGGAACCGGCGCCGGTACTCCCCCGGCGTGGTGGACAGCCGGTCCCTGAACACCCGGTGCAAGGTCTCCACGGAGCCGAAGCCGCAGGACCGGGCGACCCCGGGCAGCGGATGGTCGCTGCGCTCCAGCAGCCGACGGGCCGCCTCCAGGCGCAGCTCCTCCACGTAGGACCCGGGGGTGGTGCCGGTCTCCGCACGGAAGACCCGGGCGAAATGCCGTTCGCTCATGGCGAGTCGCCCGGCGAGCACGGTCACCGACAGATCGGCGTCCAGGTGCTCGGCGATCCAGCGGCGCAGGCCGCCCAGGTCCGCCCGGCCGCCCGTACGGTGCGCCAGGGGCACGCTGAACTGGCTCTGCCCGCCCGGGCGTTGGAGGTACATGACCATGATCCGCGCGATCTGCAGGGCCAGGTCGTCGCCGTGGTCCTCGGCGACCAGGGCCAGGGTGAGGTCCATGGAGGTGGTCAGGCCCGCGCTGGTCCACAACCGTCCGGAGCGGATGAACACCGGGTCGGCGTCCACCTCGACGGCCGGATGGTCGGCGGCCAGCCGCTCGGCGGTCGCCCAGTGGGTGGTCGCGCGATGCCCGTCCAGCAGTCCGGCCGCCGCCGCCACGTGCGCGCCCGCGCACACCGAGGCGATCCGCCCGCCCCGCGGCCCGGCCTCCCTCAGCCAGGCGACCACCGCCGGGTCCACCCGCGGCACCGGCCCGTCCGGGCCCAGGTCCACCCGCCCCGGCACCAGCACCGTGTCCGGCCGCACCCGCTGCCCGGCCAGGGTGTCGGTCACGTACAGCGGCACCCCGGAGAAGGTCTCCACCGGCCCGCTCCGCTCCGCGCACACCCGCACCTCGTACCCCGGCCGCCCGGGCGGCAGCAGCCGCCCGGCCAGCGCGAGGATCTCGGCGGGCCCGGTCACGTCCAGCGCGTTCACTCCGGGGAACACCGGGATCACGACCAGATGCGGCAGGCGGGGTGCGTCGTTCATGCCCCCACTCTCGCCCGGCGGCAGTGATGGCGGCAATGACAGGATCCTGCAACATCCGGACAGCACCGCATCCGGTCGACGCCGCATCCGGACACCGCCCCCGGCGCAGGCCCTGCACCCCAGGTCCTACCGCCCCCGGGACCAACGCCCGATTGCCTCTCCGCCGCCTCCCCGCAGCATGATGGCCCGCATGATCGGCAAGTGGATCGACTGCCGGGTCCGGCCCGGAGCACGCGAGGCGTTCGCCGCCGGCCAGCGCCGCTGGTCGGCGATCTCCGACCAGCCGGGCCTGGTCGGCCAGACCGGCGGCTGGGCACCCGGCGCCGACCGCGCCCTGCTGCTCGCCCTGTGGAGTGACGAACCCGCGTACGCCCGCTTCATGCGCGAGCGCCACGACCGGGCCGCCGACCACGCCGACCAGCGCTCCAGCTGCACGGGGATCGAGGTCGCCACCGGCCCGGTCGTCCTCACCATGCCGGGCGCGGCCCCCTCCCTCCCCGCCGCCCTCGCCCGCGCCACCGTCCTGCGCGCCGCCGACTGCCGGCTCCGCCCCGGCCGCGCCGACCACTTCCTCGACGTCCAGCGCGAGCTCTGGGCGCCGGGCATGGCGGCCGCGGACGGCATGCTGGGCGGCACCGTCACCCGCCTCTCCCCCGAGCGCCACCTCGTCACCACCCTCTGGACCACCCCCGCCGCCCACCGCGCCTACAGCACCCACCACCTCCCGGCCCTGCTCGCCCGCGCCGGCGTCCCCACCGACGTCCGCACCCTGACGGGCCACCTGCTCCCCCTCGAACCCTCCTGGCACATCGGGGCCGACGCCTGACCCCCGACGCCTGAACCGCCGACGAACGTGATCATCGACAGGTGGTCAACGTATTGCTGCGGCCGCTGACGCCGGTGACTCCTACGCCTTTCCCGGTCTGGCCGGGCTGCGGACGGCAGGCGGGGACGACGAGAACGCCGAACGGTTCTACGAACTCGTCGACCGCTACCGTGCCGGAGCGGTCAGGGCGGGGTGTCCCCCGAGCAGTTGGCTTCGAAGTCGTCCTGCTGGTCCGCCAGGGTCTGCTGGTCCTCCTCCACCTTCTCGCGGGCGTCGCCCAGCTCCGCCCGCAGCTCGGCGACCTTCGCCGGATCGGGATCCGGCTGGCTGCTGAGGTCGTCCAGCTGGTTCTGGAGATGTCTGACCCTCGCCGCGTCCTGGGCGAGCGCGGCCCTGGAGGCGGCGATCAGGTTCCGCAGGCCGGCGCAGGGGTCATCGGTGGCCGGGGCCATGGCTTCTCCTTCGCGCTCGGGCGGCGCAGGGCACCCGCAGGGCAAGCGCCGCGCTTCCATGATGGTGTCCGCTCGGGCCGGCCGCATCCGCGCCGACGGACCGGAGCCCACGGGCTCCATGGGCGCTGTGGGCCGACGGGAGCGCCCCCGTCCGCCCCGGCCGGTGCTCAGCGCCCGGGCCGGTACCGCGTCCGGCCGCCCTGTGCGGCGGCCCGCTGCTCCGGTTCGGTGGACGCGGACGCGGGACGCCCGGTGCGCACCGGACACCCGGTGCCGGCCGGCCGCGCCTCCCCGTCCCGGGCGGCCCGTAACGGTGGCCGACGAATCGCCGAGGACCCCGGCCGCGGCTGCTCAGACCGTGAACCAGCGCCCGACGGCCGTGCGCAGCTCGGCCTGTTCGGCCGGGTCAGGGCGGGGTGAGCCGCCGGCCCAGGCCACGTAGCCGTCGGGACGGATCAGCAGACCGGTGAGGCCGGCCGGGCCGTCCTTCGCGATGACGACTTCGACGGCGTCCTGGTCCTCCGCCAGTGCGGCTGCCAGCGACTGGTCCTCGCTCAGGTCGATCAGCAACGGCCGGGCGCTTCGGGCGAGTTCGGCGATCCTGGCCTTCCCTGTCCCGGTGGTCAGCTCCAGGTCCGGTGCGAACCGGCCGACTGCGGGGTGGGGATCGGTGATGCCCATGTCGTAGCGCACGTCGGTGCCCGCGGTGAGGTCGGCGAGGTGCTGGACGACCTGCTTGTGGGTGAGCAGTTCGGCGAAGAGTTCGCGCAGGGCGGTCGTGTCGCTTCCCGGTGCGGTGAGCGCGGACTGCGCCTCGGCGTTGAGCACCATGCGGCGGGCGGCCCGGCGGCGCTCGGTGTCGTAGCTGTCGAGCAGGCCGGTCGGGGCGGTGTCGCGCAGCACCGCGGCGAGTTTCCAGCCGAGGTTGGCGGCGTCCTGCAGGCCGAGGTTCAGCCCGGGGCCGCCGCCGGAGGTGTAGACGTGGGCGGCGTCGCCGATCAGGAGGACCCGGCCGTCGCGGAACCGGTCGGCGACCCGGGTGTTGCCGCCGGTCAACCGCCGAAGCACGTGCGGGCCGGTGCCGTCCGGCGGGCCGAGCGGCAGGTCGACGCCGAGGACCCGGCGGATGCTCGACTCCAGTTCGGCCAGGGTCATCGGCTCGTCCGTCGCGACCTGGTCCCACTCGGTGGTGCTGATCAGCGGCGGCTGCCCGGGGAACGGCGCGTAGGAGAAGCCGCCCCGTTCGGTGCGGTGGGGCAGGAAGGGCAGGACGGGTCCGTGGCCGGGGATGGTGAGGGCGCCGTTGACGGGGTCGACCCAGTCGGTGGGGACGGCGGCGTGGGCGGTGCGGTTGGTGCGGCGGTCGTAGCTGACTCCGGGGAACCCGATGCCGCTTCCCTTGCGGATGACGCTGTGCGCGCCGTCCGCACCGACCACGTAGCGGGCGCGCATCCGCTGCTCGCCGTCGGGACCGGTGACGTCGAGGGTGACTGCCTCCTCGTCCTGGACGACGGCGCCGACCCGGTACCCGCGCCGCAGGTCGACGCCGAGGGCGCGGGCGCGTTCCTCCAGGACCTCGACGATGCGGTGCTGCGGGGCGGCCAGGCCGAAGACCGGACTGGCGTCCAACCGACCGAGGTCGAGGCCCATGGCGGCGAACATGAAGTAGGCGGAGTTCGGCCGCGGGGGCTCCGGGCTGCCGCTGAGCGGCTCGTACAGGCCGCGGTGGTCGGCCAGGCGCACCACCTGGCCGAGCAGGCCGTTGGCCTTGGGTTCGGTGCTGGGTTGCGGGAGCTGCTCCAGCACGATCGGGCGGATGCCGGCCAGGCTCAGTTCGCAGGCCAGCATCAGCCCGTTCGGGCCGCCTCCCACGATGATCACGTCGGCTGTCACGGTCATGTCTCCTTGGTGCGAACGGGAAGAGGTGGCACCGCGGGCGAGTCGGTCGCGGCCGCTCGCCACGGGACGGGCAGGCCGGCGGCGACCTGCTCGAAGACCTGGGCCAGGACCGTGCCGAGCGGCTCGGGATCGTCGGCGCGCAGGCTGTGCTCGACGGCCACCGCGCTGCCGGCCCCGACCACGGCCGCCACCAGCTTCGGGTAGACGTCGCGTTCGGCGTCGGTCCCGGTGCGCCGCGCGACGGCCTCGGCCAGCTCCTGCTGGGCGGCGGCGTTGGCCTTGACGATCTCGCCGGCCAGTGCCGGTTCGGCAAGCATCAGCCGCACCCCTTCGCGCCAACGCTCGCTCTGCGCGGCGGAGTTGCCCTCCCCGGAGGTTTCCGGCGGCGCGAACTGGCCCAGCACGGCGTGGAGCAGCGAGTCCCAGAGGGCTTCGTCGGCCGGGCGGGCGAGCAGGTCGTCGGCGACCCGGAGCATCCGCTCCAGGTGGCTGGCGGCGATGGCCTCGGCTTTGCCGGCGAAGTAGTTGCGGAAGGTGCGGACCGAGACGTCGGCCTCGGCGGCGATCTGATCGACCGTCACGGCGTCCCAGCCGTGCAGGACGCAGAGCCGGATCGCCGCCCGGCTCAGCGCGACCCGGGTCTCCCGCTTCTTGCGCTCGCGGAGTCCGGGCCGACCGGTCGTACGGGCCTCAGGTGCAGGTGCCATGCGAGCAGCGTAGGCCTAAATTTGCCGCCACGGCAATGTTTCCGTGGCGGCAAGTTTTATCGAGCCCGAGGGCCCGCGGGTCAGATCCGCGTGGACAGCGGCACGGACATCCGCTTCATCCAGGCGCCCGTCGCGAAGTCGCGCGCCCTGATGACGACCCGGTCGCGGTACACGTCCACCTGGAGCCCCTGGTTGAAGTGCCCGGGGACGGTGACCTCGCCGCCCTGCCCGTCGTCGGCGAAACCGGTCTGCACCGCGCCGGTGTTGATCACCGAGAAGCCGTCGAGGTTGGCGGTGCCCGGCACGACGCGGCGCACGTACCAGTCGGAGAGGGTCAGGTCCCAGTGGGTGTGGCCAGTGAAGAGGAACACGTCGCGGTAGCGCCCGAGGAGGCCGAGGAGGCGGTCGGGCTGGAGGTAGTCGCTCCGGTAGATCTTGCTCCGGGTACCGGAGACGGTGTCGGGCAGCGGGTGGTGGGTGATCACCATGACCGGCTTCCGGCGCCGCGCCCAGTACTGCAGGCGGTCCTCCAGCCACCGGAACTGCGCGTCGCTGATCCACACCTCGTCCCACAGGGAGTTGTCGTGGTACTTCATGTAGCGCTCGGTACCGAGGGTCAGGACCGGGATGCCGCCGAAGGTGGCCTCCGCGTAGATCGTGGACCGCCCGGCGAAGCGGTAGAAGCTGCGGAAGAGGGACTCCTCGGTGGTGCCGTTGGGCCAGGTGCTCTGGGCGAGCGCGTCCGGGTCGGCCCACTTGGGGACGTAGAACTCGTGGTTGCCGATGGCCCAGGCCACCTCGCGGGGCTTCGGCCCCTGCTCCAGCACCTTCCGCACGTCGGCGTACTCGAAGTCGTAGCCGCGCGGCGTGATGTCCCCGGCGACGGCCAGGCCCGACGAGTGCGGGTTGGTGGCCCGGATGTCCTTCAGCGCCTGGGCGAAGTCGCCGAGGTCGCCCTGGATGTCACTGATGACGTTGAAGGTGCTCACCAGGCCGCCGCCGTCGGCGGGTTCCGCCTCGGCGGTCCCCTGGGCGAGGCCTCCGAGCACCAGTGCTCCGGCGGTCGCGCCGAGCAGGGTCCTGCGTTCCATCGTCTTTCCTTTCGGCTGTCGCACGGGATCGAGGAACCTCGGCCGCGCGCTTCGGACCAGACCCGTTATCAATAAGCGATCAAGTGGGCGGCCAGGTGAACGGGCACTGTCGGGCAGGCCCTGCGCGGGCCGTCCGGGGTCGAGCGGCCGCGACGGGTCCGCGGGTGCGGGTCACGGCGCTCCTCGACCCGCGGCCGATCAGCATCGTCGGCGCGGCCCCGCGCCGCGAGGTGTACGAGGAGAGCCTGCGGGCGGCCGGGTTCACCGCGCTGGAGTGGGTGCCGCTGGGTGTGTCCGAGGCCGGCATCCGCGCGTTCGGCAGGGAGTTCTGGGCGGACCTCCTCGCACACCCGCCACTGGAGATGCTGCGCTGCCTCGCCTGACCCGGCCCCATCGGCCCCGCGGCCGCCCCCGGCCCCACCGGCCACCCCTGGCCGGCGGGCCGGCGGGCCGGCGGGCCGGCGGCGGCCGCCGTGGGTCCAACCCGTCAGGGCCGTGCCCTACTTGGCGAAACGGACCTCCGGGAAGGCCGCCGAGGGCCCGTCCAGCAGTCGGCCCGGTCGGTCGAGCAGGTGCCGGTCGAAGAACGCGCCGAGGTACGCCCGGGTGGCGGCGAGCGCGCGGGCGCCCTTGATGCTGCCGTACTGCTCCGGAGCGGTGTCGGCCGGCACCTGGTCACGGATGCCGAGGGCGTCCACCAGCCAGTGCACGTCGCAGAACGACAGGTGCCCGCCCTCCGGCAGGTCCAGCCAGCGCTTCCAGCCGGTCAGGTGCTGCCAGGTCTCGTCCCAGTTCGCCGTCGGGGACGCACCGGCGTGCCGCTGCGCACCGAGCAGCAGCACCGGGCGGGAGAGACCCTCGGCCGGCAGCGGGGCGAAGAAGTCGCCGTCCAGGTTGGCGGCGGCGCGGATCCGGCCGTCCTCCCGCATCGCCTCGACGGCGCTCGCGCCTCCGATGGAGTGGCCGGCCGCGCCGATCCGGGAGGCGTCGATCCGCAGCCCGCGGACGAGCTCCGGACCGGGCGCGGTCAGCCGGTCGATCAGGAAGGCGATGTCCTTCGCCCGGCTGCGGATGACGTCGGCCGCCAGTCGGTCGTCCACCTTGTCGCAGATCAGGCAGGACTCCATCCGCCCGTCGGGGAACTGCACGGCCGTCTCGTAGGTGTGGTCCAGCGCGGCCACCGCGTAGCCCCGGGCCGCGAGGTCCTCGGCGAGGGCGGTGAGCGAGGAGCGGTCGAAACCGAAGCCGGGCGAGAGCACCACCAACGGGTGCCGCCCGGGCGCGGGCACCGAGCGGACCCGCACCCCCGTCCCGACGGCACTGAGGTCCGGAGTGCCGTACCGGGCGGTGGACATCTCCGGGGAGAGATAGGGCATTTGCCCGCCGCGCGCGGACTGCGCCGGGTACCAGAGGGTGGCCATCAGTTCGCGGGTGGCGGCGTCCGGCCGCCAGGGGTCGTGCCGACCGGTGTCCACCAGGTGGACCGAGGCGGCACCGATCGGCCGGTGCGTGGTGGGCGCGGGCACCTGCGGCGCCCCGGCCTTCGCGTCCATGTCCGCCTGCGCGTCCGGGCCCAGGTCCCTGCCCGCGCCGACGCCCACGTCCGCCCCCACATCCGCGGGCACGGGCACGGACACGGAAACGGGCGAGCGCGGCGAGGTGGCGACGGAAGGCGGTCCGGCGGTCGGGGAGGCGGCCGACGCGGCCTGCGGGCCGGTCAGCGGGAGGAGGACGGCGATGGACACGGCGAGCAGAGCGGCGCTCCGCCACCGGGGAGTTGTCGACATGACGCCACGTTAGGTGCGCCACCGGCACCGGCGCGTCCTGCCCGCGACGCAGCCCGCTCAACCGCAGGTCGGAGCCGCCACGCCGGGCGGACCCGCCGCTCGGACGGGCCCGCCTCCACCCCGGGCGGCGGGCGGGCCGCGGGTGGCGATCGGACGAGGCGGGCACCGGCACCGTGCTGGGTGTCCTGGCGAACCCGGACGGGTCGAACACGACCGCGTGCCTGGACGCCGAGGGCGACACGGTGGCGATCCTGCTCACCTTCGAGGAGTGACCTCCGGCCCCGCCCGCCCTTCCCCGCGCCCACCCCGCACGCAACCGGCAAGCACTGGGGGAAAGCGCTTTCCAAGTGCCTCCGAACTGGGTACGCTCGATCATCGTGGCAGCCACCCTGCCTCCCCTCCCGCAGCCCTCCGAAAGCTGGCCCCTGATGCTCGACCACGACGAAACCGGGTACGTCCGGGACGGGGCGCCGCACCGCGTCGTCTCCGGTGCCCTGCACTACTTCCGCGTCCATCCCGACCTCTGGGAGGACCGCCTTCGCCGGCTGCGCGCGATGGGCGCCAACACCGTCGACACCTACATCCCCTGGAACTTCCACGAGCTGCCGTCCGGCGCCTTCGACTTCACCGGCTGGCGCGACGTCGCCCGCTTCAGCCGCCTCGCCCAGCAGCAGGGCCTCGACGTCATCCTGCGGCCCGGCCCCTACATCTGCGCGGAGTGGGAGTTCGGCGGCCTGCCGGCCCGACTCCTCGCCGCCGACGGGATGCGGCTGCGCTGCGCCGACCCGGCCTACCTGGCCGAGGTGGACGGCTGGTTCGACGCCGTCGTGCCCGAGATCCTGCCGCTGCTGGCGAACCGGGGCGGCCCGGTGGTGGCGGTGCAGATCGAGAACGAGTACGGCAGTTTCGGCAACGACCGCGGCTACCTCCTCCACCTGCGCGACGGCCTGCTCGAACGCGGCGTCGACTGCCTGCTGTTCACGGCGGACGGCGCGGAGGACGCGATGCAGCAGGGCGGCGGCGTTCCGGGCCACCTCGCCACGGCGACCTTCGGCTCCCGGCCCGCCGAGCGGTTCGAGGTGCTGCGGCGCTACCAGGCCGAGGGACCGCTGACGGCCATGGAGTTCTGGATCGGCTGGTTCGACCACTGGGGCGAGCCGCACCACGTGCGCGACGCCGCCGAGTCCGCCCGGGCACTGGACGAGCTCCTCGCCACCGGGGCCTCCGTCAACCTCTACATGGCCCACGGCGGCACCAACTTCGGCTTCTGGGCCGGCGCCAACCACACCGGCACCCGTCCGTTCGACACCGGGTACCAGCCGACCGTCACCAGCTACGACTACGACGCCCCGATCGGCGAGGCCGGCGAACTCACCGAGAAGTTCCACGCCTTCCGCGCCGTCATCGGCAAGTACCTCCCCCTGCCCGAGGGCGAGCTGCCCGGGCCGGTCCCGCGCGTCGCTCCGCAGCGCGTCCGGCGCCGCGCCGCCTCCGCGCGGCTCCTGGCGAACCTCGACGCCCTGTCCGAGCCGGTGCGCCGTCCTGTCCCCGAGCCCATGGAGAAGGTCGGTCAGTCCCTCGGCCTCATCCACTACCGCACCCGGATCTCCGGCCCCCGGCCGTCCATGCCGCTGCGCATCGACGGCATCGGCGACCGCGCCCACGTGTTCGCGGACGGACGGCCGCTCGGTGTCCTGCACCGCGACGCCCCGGCGGACACCCTGCCGCTGGAGGTCGGGCCGCAGGGCGTCGTGCTGGACATCCTGGTCGAGGCGCTCGGCCGGGTGAACTACGGCCCCCTGCTGGACGACCGCAAGGGCATCGGCCGCGGCGTCTCCCACGGCCACCAGCGGCTGTTCGACTGGGAGATCCGCCCCCTGCCGCTCTCCGATCTGGGCCGCCTGCGCTACGAGGAGGCCGATGCCGTGGTCGACGCGGACCCGGCCTTCCACCGCTTCGAGGCCCCGCTCGCCGAGCCCGCCGACGCTTTCGTCGCCCTGCCCGGCTGGGGCCGCGGACTCCTCTGGCTCAACGGCTTCCTGCTCGGCCGCTACTCCGCGCAGGGCCCGCAGCGGACCCTCTACGCCCCGGCTCCGCTGTGGCGGGCGGGCGTCAACGAGCTCGTGCTGCTCGAACTGGACGGCCACGGCGAGGAGATCGAGCTCCGCGACCGGCCCGACCTCGGGCCGCTCGCCGCCGCTCCCAGCTCCGAGTACTGAGCCCCGCGGGCTCCGGCCCGCTCCACCGGCCCGTCGGCGGCCGTGCCCCTCCGGGGAG